>JADYYD010000205.1 GCA_020853845.1 Candidatus Melainabacteria bacterium | reverse complement strand
TCGATCAAAGTGCCGACTTCTGCTGGAGACAATTCTTTGGGCGGTTCCCATTCGACTGATACAGCCTGTCTTTTGATAGCATCACGCCCGACATACCACCACATGTTGAAGCAAGCAGTGAAAGTCAAAAGCGGCAATACGACAAGCGGCCACCAGTCGGCCGCCAGATAGAGAAATTCTTGCCACTGTGTTGGTTTGAGGATGAGTCCTTCAGGCAAACCGACGACTACTGTCAATCCTTCACCTGGCTCCAATTTGCCTGAGGTGAATGTTGCACTGTTCAAATCCAGCGTGTATCCGGCTGTTGAATTCGAACCTTCCTCACCAATAAATGCTTTGGCGCGAATCTCAGCCTTATCCGAGACGGGAGGAAAGTCCACTCTCGCCACCACTTTCTCTATGGGCATGTGCCACTCATTGCCTGTGGCGTTCCAGTACAGCTCTGGCTTCTCATCGAAAAAATTGACGACGCGTTTGACCGTGTAATGAATGTGATACTGCTGCAACCCGAGCACTGTTTTTTCAGGGTTGCCTATCACGATAAAAAAATCACGCCCCTGCTTTTCAGTCTTGTATGGAACGTATTTCCCGCCGGTCGAAGTCACTCCCAACAATTTGAGATCGATCGTGTAATTGTTTCCGTTGCGCTTATAAACGACAGGAATGAAGCGTTTGATACCGTGCCGCGGAGAAGTAAAACGCACGGTCAAATCTTCGTGAACATCAACGGTTGTATCCGGCAAAATCCGCAGATTTGTCGAAAAATTTGTTACTTCATCGGCGAGTGACGGACTGGCCGCGGCAACCGACAGCAGCACCGCCAGTAGTATCAGATTGACAAACCTTGGCAGGCGCGGTTTTTGAAATTCACGGACTACTTGAAAACAAATTGGCATATTTTTTTATGGATACACGAATTTAGGTGATTTCGCCGAGCCCATATTATAAAGTCTCTTCTGTTCCATTCTGTTTTTATATTGATCCCGCCTTTAACTCGCCAGGTTGATTTCCCATGAGTGAAGATGCCCGCTGCCTTATCTGCAAGCGACAGGAACATGAGCCGCAGAAAGATGTAATTCTTTCGACGGATGGTTTTGTCGTGCGCCATTCCAGAGAAACAAATATTCTCGGCTATCTTGTCATCGAAGCGCGGCGGCATATACTTGACCTCACGGAAGCCACCGAGGATGAGGCGGCAGGCTACGGCGCTCTTTTGAAGCAAGTGATGGCTTTGATTCGCAAGCTTACAGGTGCGGAACGCATCTATACATTTTCGCTGGGAGAGGCAGTGCCGCACTTTCATGTCCACGTGATTCCCCGCACAGACAGCCTTCCGCGCTATTTCCGCGGCCGCGGCATCATGTCGTATCCTCTGGAACCGGCACTGAAAGAAGAGCAAATGGCGGAGGTTTGCAAAAGTTTGCGCTATCTGCTCAAGACCAGCCCGCCCGGAAGCACGCAAGTCAAGCCTTAATACACTTCCTTGGCTAAGATCACTCCCAAAAAAGAGTTTAGACATTACAATTGACATTACGGCCGCCGTTAAGCTCGGCCTATCATGAGAGTAAGGAAATGGAACTACCTCCAAGAGAAGTCCCGGAAGGACTTTCTGCCGCTGAGTATTACGAGCTGGGCATCAAGTACAAGTCCATGGGCTGGACCGAACAGGCCAGAGATGCCCTGATCCTTGCCCAGGAGCTCGAACCGGAGTCGGAAGTCGCAAAAGTCGCAAGCCGTTTCCTTAAAACCAAGTTGCCGAGATTTCCTGTGCCACTTCTGGCCGAGCAAAGGAATATCGAAGGCTTCAATCAAATGGCGCTCGGTGATTGCGACGGCGCCAAAGAGACGTTTAAGTCACTGATCCGTGAATTCCCTGATTTCGAGTGGCCGTACGGGAATTTATCGGTGCTTTATCTGCAGGACAATCAGACCAAAGAAGCTCGAGACTTGCTGGCCAGAGCACTGGAAATCAATCCTGACTATGTTAATGGTTGGCTCCATCTTGCAGCCGCTAAGGGCATGGACCTTGATTTCACGGGCGCCAAGGAGTGCGTTAAGCGCGCGCTTGAAGCTGATCCGACCGACAATGCGGCGATTGCGATGAAAAACGCTCTGGAGAGCGTCACTTAAATATAGGAACCCCCTATACGAATTACAGGCAAATCGATACAGAGGCTTGCCTTAAGCCACGCATGATTGTAGTACGGTGATTGTCTGCACTTTTGCAGAACTTTCCGGATGTCAGTCTAAATGTCATGCGGCAGCCGTCATTAGTAATTGGTGTTGCATTTGTATTCCGTGCCCCAGGAAGAGTAGATCATGAATAAACCAGGCGAAACCATGCTTATAGGCGAACTGCTGAGACGAGCCAAGCTCGTCACGGTTGAAGATCTCGCCAACGCAATGCAGGTCTCCGGCAAGAGCGGTCTGCCAATCGGGCGAGTGCTCGTGATGCTGGACATCATCAGGAACGATACGCTCAAGGCCGCGATTCTTGCGCAATCGTTAGTGCGCGATCGCCTGCTCACATTGGAAACAGCAGTCAAAGCGGTGGAAGTCGCGGCGGCTCGCCGGCTGAGCTTAACCGACTCGCTCGAGTATCTCGGCTGTCTGGAAGATGTAAGCAATAACACCAACAAGCTGGGCGACTTGCTCGTAGGCGCAGAACTCGTGACACGCAAGCAAGTGGAAGACGCACTGCACACCAGCCAGCATCTCGGTTTGCCGCTTGGTCGCATTCTCGTGCTCAAGAACTTCCTTCCATCAAGCGTTGTTCAAGCCGCTCTTACGATGCAGCAATACGTGCGCGACGGAGTAGTGGAACGCGAAGACGGAGTAGCAATAATGCGCTCTGCCAAAGCTTCCGATTTCTCTCTGGACGGTGCTTTGGTCGCCGCCGGTTACAGAATGCCGGACCGACCGAATATCCGCCTTGGTGAATTGCTGGTTTTGGCCGATGTCGTTTCCGAAACCGATTTGATTACCGCTCTGGAATTCGCACTCTCTGTCGATATGCTCATCGGTCAGGCGCTCATGCAATCCGGCTTCATCAATGAAGGCGTTCTCGATGCCGCGCTCGGACTGCAAGAGATGGTGCGCGCGGAGAATATGACTCCGGACGAAGCCGCGGAAGCCTTGAGCCTCATTCACCAGCACGGCTGGAACGTCGAAAATTGCATGAGCGAAATCAACAAGGCTCAATTCAAAACGACCAACCTCATCGGTCTTGTCGATCTTTTGAAACTTGCAGGCTTGTTGAGCGACGACGGCTTGAGACGAGCGATCACATGCGATAGTCGCAAAGTCAAACCGTTCGAAGAAATTCTTCTCAACGCCGGACAAATCTCAGAAGCGACTTTGCACATTGCAGTGCGTTGCCAGGCAATGATCGACGAAAGCACTCTCTCCGTCGAACAAGCCATAGTTGCACTGCATCACTGGCAATGGAGCGGTTCGAGTCTGCCGGAAATCATCAACAAATTCGGCTGGAAAACTCAGGCAAGACGGCAAATACAAAAGACCATCCACGATTTGCCCGCTGTTTCAAACCTGGCCGTCAAACCAACCAAGCAAGCGACGTGGGAACCTAAAAAAGACAAAGTCGTCACTTAGATTTAGTGGAAATCTATCGCTTAGCGCTCGCGCTCATTCGAGCGCTGTGCATTATTGGGCGCGCGCTTTTTGGGCAGTCTTTCAACTGGCAGGAAAGCAGATTCTGAATCTGTGAATCCAGGTTCGAATCCTGGCCGCCCAGTTATTAAGTTTCCACTTGCTCTCGCAGTGAATACGGGGTTATCGTCTACCCGGAAGGACGCCAGGCTCTCAATCTGGAGAAGAGGGTTCGAATCCCTCTAACCCTAATTTCTTATCTTGTTAGATTAAAAGTTCGAATATCGGGAATTCATTTAGTGATCAACCACTGCTTGGGATTTTCTTTTGTCCGTAGATCAGAGCCAGGAAAAAAAGTGCCCGAATTGCGAACGCTCGTACGGCGCCGACATCGAGTATTGCCCGTTCGATGGGGGCATGCTCTCTTCACCTGCCGCCCAGGGGAGCAAGCAGGCAACTACCGGATACTCGGTCGGACAAACAGTTGCTGATAAATATACGATTTTGTCGCCGCCTAAAATCGGACATCATTGCGGCGTATACAAAGCGCGCGATGTGGAAGCTAATCGCATTGTTGCATTCAGAGTTTTACACGCCGATTTCAAAACAGACCGAGCCGTCAACACTCGCTTCCAAAACGAAGGCTATTTGCTCAGCTCTCTCACGCACCCGCACGTGATTAGCATTCACGACTTCGGAATTACTAAAGAAGGCACTCAATTCATGGCTCTCAAATACATTGAGGGTATGAACCTGGGCGAATTGATGAAGCAAGAAAAGAAAGTCGATCCTCGGCGCATGAGCGTGCTTTTCTCACAGATCTGCGATGCTCTTTCAGCAGTGCATCAGCTCATGAAAATTCACGGCTCCGTCTATCCGCACCATTTGATGCTCACGCCGGCGGGCAACGCCGACATCGTAACTGTGATCGATTTTTCGCGGTCGCAGTCATTGGGTGTGAAACAGGAAGATCCTCCCGAGCTTGACTATTTTGGTGACTCAGCCAGAACCATTCTGTATGCAAGTCCGGAACAATTGACCGGAGAAGCGCTCGACGACCGCTCCGACATTTATTCGCTTGGTTGCATTCTTTATGAAGCGCTCACTGGTGTAGCGCCTTTCGAAGGACCGAACGGAGTAGAGATTAGAAACAAACACTTGAGCAAAAAACCGATGCCACCGTCTACGGTGACACCCGGTTTGCGGCTTCCGCAATATGTAGACGCCGTTATTCTCAAAGCCCTGGAAAAGTCTCCCGACAAGCGCCATCAGACAATCGAAAAATTCGCCCGCGACTTCAAGACGGCAATGGCGGGCTAGCAATGTTTTTTTCATCGAATAATTGCTGATGGACCCTGAAGAAAAACCTGCTTTAAAAGATGCTGCACCGGATTTAGTCGTGGGCAGAGCGGATTTAGACGCCGAAGCGGATTTCGCAGACGATGAGGCGATTGATCCCCAGCGCTCTATGCTCGGCTTTGAAACTTTTGACGGCGATGCAACAAAGCTGCTTGGTGAAACCGACTCAGTCGATGGACACACCAGCAAGAAAGCGCATACTCGTAGGCGATTGATCAAAAACGACGAAATGGTGACGGACGTTTTGCGCATCAAATCAAAACTTGGAAAAGGCGGCATGGGCGATGTCTATTTAGCTCACCACATACTGACAAAGAAGGACCTTGCCGTAAAATTCCTTGCACCGAATCAAAGCATGCAAGAGCAGCGCTGGCTGAGGTTTCAGCAAGAAGCGCGAGTGCTTTCCGGTCTCAATCATCCCGGCATTATTCGGGTGATGGACTTTGGACTCGCCGAAGAATACGGACCGTACATGGTCATGGAGTATTTTGACGGCGAGCCGCTGGACAGCCTGATTGCCAGGAAGAAAAATCTCAATCCTGATTTTGCGGCAGAAGTCTGCCGCCAGGTCGCGGAAGCGCTGGAACATGCTCATGCACTGGGCATCATTCACCGAGACATCAAGCCAAGCAATGTTCTGGTGAAGCAAAATGGTGACGCACCACCTGTAGTGCGTATCGTCGATTTTGGAATTGCCAAAGCAAATCTTCTCGACAATGACGAACTGAGCCTGACGCAAACAGGACAGCTTCTCGGAAGTCCTCTGTACATGAGCCCAGAACAGTGCGTCGGTAACAAATGCGATGCTCGATCAGACATCTATTCTCTCGGCTGTGTCTTATACGAAGCGATAACGGGACACGCACCATTTGTCGGGAAGACTTATGCAGACACGATTATTAAACATCAAAGGGAAAAACCGGCTCCTATTCCAAATGCTCTGAACGTTTCACCTGACATGCAAAAGATTGTCACCTGCGCTCTGGAGAAACAGGCGTCCGATCGTTTCCGCTCGATGACCGAATTGAAAAACGCTCTTGCAGGTTATCTGAAGGGACGAGGTGTTTATGTTCGGCGCAGTGCACGGAGCAGTTTAAAACTCGTCGCATACACCTTGCTGATCTTAACGCTGTCAGTCATTTGTCTCATCAAAATGACGATTGCTTCGGAGCCGCTGAAGTCGGCGCAACTAATTGCAAGTATGGAACTTCCCGATCCGATCACATCATTTCTTATGCCGGACGCGACTGTTGCCGAGGCGGTCCGAAGCATAAAGACGGCGGAAAAGTTGTACGCAGGCAAGAAGTATGCAGAGGCTGAAAAACTTTTGAAGGGCGTGGCAGAAGCCAATCCGAAGTATGTTAATCTGACGATTTTTCCGCTTGCACGTTCTCTGGCAATGCAAGGCAAATACGCAGAAGCTCAGAGCATCCTGCGTCAAATGGCGGGAGGAAATGATTTGGGAGCGGCGAGAAACATTCACGTGATCGGCTACATTCTCTCGATGGAAAACCACTGGCCGAATGCCATGCCGTTTTTCAGAACAGCAAGAGATTTGTATGTCAAAGTTCAAGGACCTGAAAGTACAGAAGCGACCAAAGACATGGCAAATATCGGCATTGGTGCAACCAGAGCGGGCGATATGGGAGAAGCAAGAGAGAATTACCAGCGCGCTTTCAATATTCTCGGCAAACACCGCGATGCCTATGCGAATGTCTATGAAGAAGCGCGGCGCTGGCTGCAAGAAAACAAATCAGAATAGAACGTTCAAATATCGGCTCGCAGGATACAAATTGCTATTACTGTCGCCAGAGCGGCACATATTTTCCATCTGTAAGTTGATATGGTGCCCAGGCGAAGGCGAACACGTCCACTGCTACATTCGTCTTCTTCGGCGAAATGTTCACCACCTCAACGGACTCTGCAGCCTTTTCAACTTCGCTTTGTATCGAGGCGATATCGGTTTGGAACTGTTGTTCGAGTGCACCCATCTTTTCATTGAGCGCTTCCAGGTTATCGCTTGCACGTTCCACATCCGCTCTCGATGAGGCAGAACGGTTTGCGGCTCTGGCAGCGCTGGTCGCTCTGCCTATTGTTCCAGTACCTATACGGCGACGCCCAAGGAAGGCACCAAGAACAGTTGCACCAACCGATATTGCAGTCTGCATGTCTTGAGCTTTCATTTGCTCATGCTCGCGCTCGACAGCCTGCTCAGCAAGTCTGATTTTGTTTTCCAACGCGTCCAGTTTCTCTTGATACTTGGCGCGCAGCTTCGCTACTTCCGCATCCCTTTGCTCCTTCGCCTTTTCCTTCACACGTATGCGAAAGTCTCTTTCCGACTCATCTTTCAGCGAAGTGAGTTTGAGCGCAGGACAGGAAAGGATGAAATACTTTTCTTTCAGGACCAACCATTCCTGAAATTTTTTCGTCCATATTTTGTACTGTTTTGCTTGGAACGTCCATTCCGGCGGTCGTATAAAGTCCGCTTGCGCCGCCGGTTTAGTCTCGAGTTCTGAAACTTTTAGTTTCTCCTGAGTACCTTCATCCATCATGATGAATACGGGATCTTCGCGCACGGGAAGCAGCCATGCATGGGAAACAGAGTGATCCAACTTCGTTTTGGTGTCGGTAAAACGGACCTGGCTGACTGCCAAAATACATGGCGCATAAACAAGCTTATTGCCTGTGCCGAACGGGCTTTTGATGGGAAGCACATACTGAGAGATGTCGGATGGAATTATGGGAGCGGCGCTCGCAGATGATTCCGCAGTAGAAGCTGCCGGAGTTTTTGCCAGCTCCGTCTTGGTTTCCGAAACAATCGCCTTTTTCTTCGCATCCATCAGGGTCTTTATCTGATTGCGAGAAAGCGGTCCGCGCAAATATGAAAGGCTGAAGCGCGTTTTAAAAGACTTCAAACCATCGCCTTGCGTGTTGTGCAAAAGAAATGTCCGTTTCTTCAAAGACGAAAGCATTTTGTCCAGCGTCTGCCTTTCGAAGTTGGTGCCTTTCTCACCGGCAACACCTTCCAAACCATCAAGCAAACGCATCTTGTCGCGTTCCGTCTGCAATCTTCCGACGAACCATGTCCCGGCATTTGCCAATCCTTTGTAGTCGAGATCGACTGGGTTTTGAGTGGCAAGAACAATACCCAGTCCATACGCCCGCGCTTGCTTCAGCAATGTCAAAAGAGGCTGCTTGCTGGGCGGATTTGCAACAGGCGGGAAGTAGCCGAAAATCTCATCCATATACATAATCGCGCGCAAGCTTGAAGTCCCTGCCTGACTTCGCATCCATGAAATAAGCTGGTTGAGGAAAAGCGCCACGAAGAACATGCGCTCGTTGTCTTCCAGGTGCGCAATAGACATGATTGACACGCGCGGCTTGCCGGCATCCGTATAAAGCAACTTGCCTATATCGAGCGATTCGCCCTGCATCCAGGTTTCGAAGCCGGGCGCAGCGATGAGATTGTTAATCGCCATGGCCAGTTCGAAACGTTCTTTTTTAGGATAGAAAGACTCGAGATCGAGAGCGCCGACTTGGGAAAATGGAGGAGTCTGGATCAGGCGGACAAGATCGATCAAAGAAAGGTCCTGCCCATTTTGCCAGGCGTTCTGAATAATTGTGCCGAGAAAAATGCTTTCTCGCCCACGCAGCGGATCTGAAGTTATGCCAGCCAGGTTCAGCAAGCTCTGAGTGGAAACATTGACACGCTCGCGCAGTGTTTCTCCATCGTCCAATATTTCCTGCGGTGGGCAGGCGAATGATTTCAAAACAGATAGCTGAATACCTGCAGTGCTGAAAGGCGTGTAAATCGAAAAATCGGCGCTGTCTTTCAAGCGCTTGACTCGCGCCGCATCCTGCCCGTAAGAAGCCAGTCCGTCGCGCCAGACATTGGCCTGCTCCTGGGCGAATTGCTCGACGGACAGGCCCTTTAATCCAGCCTCCTCGACACTGACCCAGGGCTGGAATTCCTGTGCAGACAGATTCTGAAATGCCAACAAGATATTTGAGATGTCACCCTTTGGATCGATGGCGAGAACTGGTATACCATCGATTGCCGCTTCTTCGATGAGATCAATGCAGAGCCCGGTCTTGCCGGAGCCTGTCATGCCGACTACAACGGCATGCGTAGTCAAATGACGAGATTCATATAAAACATATCCGGGCTCTTCGTTTCCACCTTCCAGATCGAAAGGTTTTCCTAAATAGAAAACGCCGAGCTTTTCAAAATCATCAATGTCTTGCGCCAACTTTTTTACCCTTTTCTGCGAAATTTGCGCAGAGAAAATAGTTGCTGCTTTACCGTTTTCCATCGCATGGGGAAAGTCCCCCCTTGAAGCGTTTTTCATGTCCTCTAAAAGGCGAAACCGAAAACGTTTTCCTGCAAAGCAAATACGGATAGCAAGCCCATTTCTCCAAAGTTTATCTTAAATGTTTACCCCTTGCATTTGGGTTGTTGGAAACCTAACATGTGGATGTCAAGAATTTATTCGCTGCCACAGTTCTCCTCGTGGCGGCTGGCGGCTTGCATCACAAAAATTCGATGGGGGAAGCTTCCAATGAAACAAGAGAGATACGCTCAGGCTCCTCAAGACAACACAATTTTTTTCGGCTGCGACGAAAGTGTTGTCTTAAGGCTTGATCAATTGGAAACTCCAGGTAAATGCTCGGTGATTTATGAGATTGCAAGGATAGATACCTTGCTGGGGCAAGTATTTTTGCAAGATTTGAAGTGCCGCTTGGCGGCGAGCGCCTGATTGCAAAGCAATCGCAAACCGGGGGATAAAACAGCAGAATCAGGCAACAATTAAGCATAAGAGCTTCATAGCAACCATTGAATTTTCGCGTATGTGGTCTGCGGCAGCGGTCTAAAGAAGTCAACAAGGCTATACTTCAATAGTCTTTTGCTCGAGGAACCCATGTCGACCAACAAGCGAACTCCAGGCGGCATCATCACGCACTCAACCGTGGTCACGGCTGCAATCGCAATTGGTTGCTTTGCATTAGCAGCAACATCACCGCAATTGGTGGCACAGGGCGGCCCGTACGGCATGATCCCCACGACGCCATTCAATCCAAAAGTTCCGGTCTTCGTGCCAACCGACGTGACGTATCCCACCGTGCCATTCAGCACGCCGGCGCTGTTTGCGCTATCGGGCATCCAGCAGATTCCCAACAGTTCATTTCCCAAAGAAGATCAACTGAAAGGTTCATCCGAGTGGATTCTCGTCAGAGCACGTCCGCTGGCCGAATACACGCGTCCTTCCGTCTACTCGGTCACTTTGAACAAAGGCGACATCCTGGTGACGGTCAAGCGTCCGTCCAATCTGGCAATTGTGACGGTACCCTACGGCAAAGTTTCAATCGCTTCCGATGGCGACGCAATCGTGCAGTTCAACAACGGCATTTTGAGAGTTCAAAACATCGATGGACTCGGCAAATCCGTGTGCGTACAAGTGCAGCCGCCCGGAACGGAAAAGAAAACAATTCAATTGGCACCGGGCTTTGAGTTTGTAGCCGGCGATCGCAAACTTGGCGGGCTCGAATTGCGTCCGAAAGATGGCATCGCCAGACGCCACTTCAAATTTCTCGAGGGTGGACATTTGGCAGTGAGCGAATTTTCTCTCGACAGCGCCATTAAGAATAGTGACCTTATCGCCGACATCCGGCAAAATACCACGGGCGTTAAAGAACGGCGTATCCTCAGCGACATGTCAAAAATGGCCGCTGTTCTCAACTACACCAGAGGCGAGGGCGGTTTCTCGGAAGAGAAATAACGGCATATTCAATATATAATCGTCGCGTATACCCAGCTCGTCCGTGAAACCAGTGCAGGAACGGAGCAGAAAACGAATTCTGATTTTGGGCGGCGGCTTTGCCGGAGTCAAGTGCGCGCGCACTTTGACGAAACATCTGTCCACTAGCGAATACGAGATTGTTCTCTTCAACCGCGAAAACCATATGGTTTTCCATCCTTTGCTTGCCGAGGTCGCCAGCGCCGCCGTCCAGCCTAAGGATGTAGCAGCTCCTTTAAGACAGCTCCTGCGCGGTGTGAAGTGCCGAACTGAAGATGTGCTTTCTATCGACATAGCCAACAAAGCGGTCGAATACGAAGGTTACGACGGCAAGCGACGCCAGATGGAATACGACCACGTTGTCATCAGTTGCGGCAACACGGCCAATCTTGCACTCGTGCCCGGTATGGACGACCACGCCTATGCGCTGAAAACAGTCGGCGACGCGCTGGCTCTGCAAGCGCACATTATGGAGATGCTGGAAAAAGCGGAAGTGTGCGAAGACGAGGTGATGAAACACTTCTATCTCTCGTTCATAGTTGTGGGCGGCGGCTTTTCCGGCGTGGAAGTGGCCGGTGAAATCAACGATCTCGTAAGAAAGAGTCGCAAATTCTTTTCCACAATCGAAGAGAAAGACATCACAGTCACGATCGTGCATTCAGGCGATCATATCCTTCCCGAGGTAAATCTCTCTCTTAGAACTTTTGCCGAGCGCAAAATGAAGGAAGCCGGCGTTTCCATTGTTTTGCACGCCATGGCTGCGGCAGCGACCCCGGACGGAGTAATTCTGAAAGACGGAACGATTCTCGAAGCTGCCACAATAGTGTGCACCATCGGCACTACCACTTTGCCGGTGATCAACCGCATCGATTTGCCTAAAGAACGAGGCAGATTAAGGACCGAAGCCGACATGAGTCTGCCCGGATACCCGCATACGTGGGCAATCGGCGATTGCGCCGCCGTTGTGAATGCCGAAGACGGGAAGCTCTGTCCGCCGGTGGCGCAATTTGCCGAAAGGCAAGGCACACAAGTCGCACTCAATATCATTCGGCGACTTAAAGGTGAGCCGACAAAGCCATTCTCATACAAGATGATGGGCTCGATGTGCTCGATTGGCGGTCGAAACGCGATTGCTGAAATGGCTGGTTTGCGAGTAAGCGGATTGCCTGCTTGGTTCGTATGGCGCGGCGTTTATTTGCTGAAACTTCCTTCCATCTCGCAACAAGTGAAAGTAGGGGTGGAATGGATGTGCGACTTGGTTTTCCCGCGCACTCTGGCACACATGAAAGCGGACCGCTCGCGTCGAGTTGGCCGCGCATATCATCCGACCGGCGATTACATTTTTCACGAAGGCGACCCGGCCACCGATTTTTACGTAATTCAGCAAGGACAAGTTGAAGTCGTCAAAGGCAATATCGCCCACGATGGCGAGGAAATTCTGGCGATTCTCGGACCGGGCGACTTTTTCGGTGAAGGAGCATTGCTCGACAGCGGAGCACGCAGCGCGTCTATAAGAGCGCGCTCGAATGTCGAAGTCACTGTCCTGGGACGCAATGTATTCACCCAGATTTCTTCCTGCCTGGCACCACTGCGCGACGCATTGGCAAAAGCAATGAAGAGGAGAACAAACATCTGGAAAAACTTGCCGGAAGCCAAAGAAATTTTGGAGACGATACCACTTTCATGCCTTATCGAACCGATGTCTCATCCTCCGCTGAAACCTACGGATGCGGTCGAGACTGCAATTGAATTGATCAATATCCACAAGCTAGACTTCATCTGCGTGGTCAACGAGAACAATCTTCTGGTCGGTATCGTTTCGCGCTCAGATCTATTCCGCGCAATAGAATTGGCTGTGCAAGATCGCAGTCTGCGTGTTTGCGTGCGCGACATTATGGTCCCCGAGCCGATTTTCATATCCGAGGGCGAAACCACCAGTCTTGCACTGGCATGCATGAGAGAGCACGGTTTGAAAAAACTGCCTGTAGTCGAATCGCGAGATTATCCGATTTTGAAAGGTGCCGTGCGCGTCGAGAACATCCTCGACAATATGGTCAAACTCTGGCTTGCCGGCGAGTTGCTAGTCGCCACTCAAACAAGCTCCAAATCTTAGCATCACGCCACTCTGTCAAACTCCTGATCGAGTTTTTGTTCCTGCACTTCTTCCTGCATTTGTTCGACCGCTTGCTCGAATTCCTGCGCCCAAGATCTGCACAGTTTACCGTTATCCGTGTATGCAACGGACGGCCGCCCGGAAATCTCAGATCTCAGTTCGGCAACTTCGCGATACAGGCTGTTGCTCAAGTTTCGCAGTGCGACTAAAGGTTCCTTTTCATAATGAGCGCTGTATGCCGTCAAATCGACGGACTCTCCGAAGATTATTCGGGCAACCGCCGGAGCTTCCCATTCATACATTATCGATGCCGGAATAACTTTTACAGGAATACCGTCGCGCTCTGCCGCCATGGCGATGCGGGCGGCGCCGAGTTTAAACGGATGCAGAATGCCGTCGTAATAAACGGTGCCTTCGGGAAAGACTACCAAACCGTCGCCTTTGCGAAATCCACTCTGCGCAAAGCCTATCAAGTCTGCTTTCGGATTGGCAGGAAAAGCGCCGACCCAGGGCAGCGTAACTCCTTGATAGCCAACCAATTCGGCTGGCGACACCATATAATTCGCTTTTCGTCTCAGGGCGCGCAGTACCATCAATCCATCGAACCGCGAAGAGTGGTTGCTGACAAGAATAAACGGATCTGCAGTCGGGATGTTTTCGCGACCATAGACTTCAATTCGACGAAACTTGAAACGCAATACAATTTCATTTACCAGATCGAGAAACGCTGCTCCCAACCAGTTTTTTCTATCTATCAATTGATTGCTGTTGCGTATTTCTTTCATGCAAAAATCCGAAGCGAATCGAATCGCTTCCCCTCCTTATTAGTCTCTTATAGGTCTCTATAGTTTTAGCGAGCTTTGCTCGTAAGACAAATTTAGCGCGCAGAGAATGCGAAAATTCTTGCCTGCTAACAGTTTGCTGACTGTTGAATTGCGGCTTTATTTGTCCGACTGGGAAACCGACGACTTCATGAGGGCAAGGTAGCTGACACCGGCCATAGCAAATCCGACAAACCAGCCATAGTCATACAGCGGTTTCATTTGAGGAACAAGGACGCCGATCCAGGCGAAGAAACAGCCGAGCACGGTGGCGGCAACCGCTTTCCAGTTCCAACCGCCTTTATATGTATATTCGCCTTGCAGGAGATAAAGGTCGGCAAGATTGAGCTTTCTTTTGCGCACGATCCAATAATCGGCAATCAGCACTCCTGCTATCGCTCCCAGCCCGCCGGAGTATCCAATCAGCCACTTGTATATGTAACCGGTCGGATCTTCGATCAATTGCCATGGCTGCATCAGAATGCCCAGAATGCCGGTAATCAGTCCGCCCGTCCGAAAGCTAATCCAACGAGGAAATGCATTTGCAAAATCATTGGCAGGGGAAACAACGTTGGCGGCAATATTGACTGATAGTGTCGCAATCGCAACGGTAAACATGGCAATTCCGACTACGAACGGATTGGAAAAATGCCCAATCAGCTTGACCGGATCCCACATCTCTTGAGCGTTTGCATTCGGATAAATTACCAGAGCGCAGGAAGTGATAACGATGCTCATAGATGCGAAGAGAGTCATAGCTGTAGGCAATGCGACAACCTGACCGATAGTCTGTTCTTTCTGACTTCTTCCAAAGCGCGTGAAGTCAGGCATATTTAGCGAAAGAGTAGCCCAAAAACCAATCATAGCGGTCAGGTTGGGGATAAACACCGGCAAAAACTCAGACAGGCTTTGAAATTTCCCGCCATCGCCGAGCATTCCACCAAAACCATTAGCGGCTGTCACCGCCCAAATGCACATGGACAGACACATGATCATCACAAATGGAGCAGCTAGCCCTTCTACTTTTTTGAGAACATCCATTCCTCTGTAGATAATCAGAATATTGAGCCCCCAGAAAATTGCAAAGCCGATCCATTCACCGGGCAGGTGTTTTGCAATCGGACCGCCAAGTGCGGTTTCCCAACCTGGAAAAAATGACTTGAATGCCACATGCAATGCTTGCCCGCCAATCCAGGCTTGGATTCCGAACCAGCCGCAAGCAACGACAGCGCGCATCAAAGCCGGCAAATTGGAGCCGATTGTTCCATATGATGCCCGGGCAAAAACCGGAAAAGGGATACCGTATTTGGTACCAGGGTGAGAATTGAGAAGAATCGGGGCAAGCACAATGACGTTGCCTAGCAAGATAGTAATAATCGCCTGCCACCAATTCATTCCATTGGCGATCAAACTGGAAGAGAGCATGTATGTAGGAATGCAGGCGGACATGCTCACCCAGAGAGCCGCATAGTTGTATGTCGACCAATTTCTTTTGGAGACGGGGACCGGCGCGAGATCGTGGTTGTAAATCGGACTCGATTCGATAATGGTTGAATCTTTCAATTCAACGCGTCCGTCATCATGCGTTTCCTGCAGTTCCATATCTAACCCCTCGATATGCTCTAACACAGTAGCAGTTCAAGGGCTTCGAGAATGACTGAATTTTCGCTCTCAAAAATATCAAATGAGGTGAAACATGTTAGAGCTGCTTTTGATGCCGAACGCCAAATTTGCTCTTAGAGAAAGATAAAATTTCCCTCTCATTGCGGAACTCGAAAACAAAGAAGGAGTCTACCTTTCGGGGCATTTCACAAGAAGAAAATGACGGAAATTTTCCGACAATTTAAAGTGAGGTGCGCGCCAAATCTGCATTTGGTGGTATACCAAATATAGACTCTGAAGGAGGCGGCATGAAAAAACCGACCACAAAAACCGCTCCAAAGCGCACGAAGCCACGAAGAGCTAAAGTCTCCAGCGCAGCGCTTGCAACTTGTCCAGTTGGTGGAGCCGGATGGTGTCCTTATCCCTTTTCGGTTGCCCAACTGGAAAAACGTTTAAAGGCAAAAGCTCAAGCGACAGAAACGCCCGTTTCGACTAAGCGGAAACGAGCGGTTGTTGAAGCGTAGTTAGCGATTTTATCGCTGTGATTTCTGTAAGACCGACTGACTAAGCAGCTTGCGGCTTCGTGGGCTTCCATGTGACCATGCATACTCCATTCTTGCAAACGGGAGTGGCGTTTTGGCTCGCGCCGGCTGCAGATTGAGTTCTTTCACTCGCGTTTCTGGACTCAGCAACTTCGTCTTTAGTATTTATCGTGGTCGGATTCATGGTCGAATCTCCGTTCTGCACTCGGGGTTTCCGTTTTATGTGCAAATATTAGACCAATCCAATAAAAGTATCGATTGGTGGAAATCCCAACGGGCCCCGGTAATTCCCATATTTGAGGGGCAAAATTTGCGGAAAGTACGCAAATTCTTCGCCGGCCGGTGCCGGAAGGCACCGAAAACAAAGGAATTGCTCTTAGCCACAACCTGGTTCGGTTCTTACTTGGTGGGTGCCTGATAAGGCATAAAGGACAGAAAAGGTTTCCCCTGCCAGGTTCCAACAGAAATGGTAACGGGTCCTTGAGGCGACAGGGTCAAACGTACTTTCTGCGCACTCACCGCTATATCAGTCAGCTCTGCGCCCTTGATCCAGCTCCAATCCACGGCACAAACAGCATCCCCGTCACGGGGAAAGAGGTCTGAACCCGCCACCTGCGGGTTTATTGTCGGGCCGGAAACGTCGGTTTCGGCATCCAGAATCAAGCAGGCCTGGTCGGAAAGCTCTACAGCGAACTGCCTGAGAGTACTGTTTGCTCGCACAATTTTTCTTCCAATAATCCCGGAAAGCTTGTCAGCGCTATCAATCATGATACTTACCTGCCTTTGGTCACCCGTTGGGGGGAGACCGAAGTTAATCTTACAGGGAATAATGTAATTGGGTTTCCTTGCCAATTTCGACTGGGGGGTTGAGTGGTGATGGGTTGCCGTACTCGAGCACATAAGCGGCGTCTTCGTCGTTGCACTGGAAGTGGCGCGATTGCAGAATTTGCGCCGGTTCTATTCATATTTTTTCTGGTCATCCTCTTTCCGCTCATTAATCTGATCGGCTTTGCCACAAGCTCCGCGACCGTTCTCATGATAACGAGGCAATCGGCCAGCATCGCCGGCGCCTCGACAACATGGCAGGAAGCGGTAACCGGCATGGAGCAAGAGACTACAAAATGGAAAAACTCCGGGTTCGGCAAGTTTGCCAACATAACACCGGTTGGCGGGGCGAACGGTTGCGGCGCTGATCTCTACATCGCTCAGACCAGTTTGTCATCCGGCAATACGACCTATGGAAGCAAAAATTCCGGGCTGGGTGCGCCGGCTGATACTCAAAACAACATTTTCGAGTATCAAATCCGCACACAGTTCAGGATAAATCCTTGGTTGAACATGTCGGGAATGCCGTTTATCGGCTCGGTTCCAATAGTCGGTCAGCCGGCAAATTGCGCCTACATCGCCAATAGCAATGTAGAGCATCCGGAAGGCTTGCAATAGCGGACAAGCGGTCGATTATCAGTTTTTGGCGCCGCTTGTCGGCACCAAGTCACGCTCGCGATCGAAAACAATCTCGCCCTCAATGAGCGTTTGCATCACACGCGCTTTGTGAATCTCCTCAGCTCGAACCTCAAACAAGTTTTTGTCGAGCACAACCAAGTCGGCACTCTTGCCGACCTCCAGCGTGCCTGTTTCGCGATCCGTGTGATCGACAAACGCACCGCCGCAAGTGTAAGCAGCAAGAATATCCAGCAAATTGACGCGCTCGTCTAAGTTAAGCGGCTCATCCTTCATCGTGCTCGCATCATCGGACAGTCCTTTTCGAGTTACTGCCACCTCGATTGCGTCCAATGGATTCAGCGAGCTGACAGTCCAGTCACTGCCTGCCGACAGCAAACATCCATTGCGCAGCAAGCTGTTAATCGGATACATGCTGTTTGTTCGCTCCTCACCCAGAACCGGCACAGTGAGCTCTTTCACAAACACGTCCCTGTAAGCCCACAAAGGCTGAAAGGTTGCCGTTACCCCCAATTTTCTGAAGCGCGGCAAGTCATTCTTGTCTATCAATTGAAGGTGAGCGATGTGCGGCCGGTGATCAAGATCGCCGTTGGCTCTTCGAGCCGCCTCAATCGAGTTGAGAGCCTGACGAACGGCTCGATCTCCTATTGCATGAATGTGGATCTGGAAGCCTTTCTCATCGAAAAGAGTTGCCAGTTTGGCAAATTTCTCGTCGGTCCAATTGCTTATTCCAGTTTCGTTCTTTTTGTCTAGATAAGGTGACAATAGTGCTGCGGTATGAGTTTCTACAACACCATCCGCAAAAAATTTCGCAGCTCCGACTGTGAGCCTCCCACCCGAATATTTCTTTCTCAGCTTTATAGCGCGCTCAACTTGTTTCTCGTCCCCTTGCGGATCCGTTTCAAGAGCTGTCCGCACTCTCAATGTGAGCGCCTTTTCCTCAACCAGTTTTTTATAAGCTCTTAAAATGTCTTCGCCGGTATTCGCTTCTATGACGGAAGTTATGCCGAATGAATTAGCACATTTGACAGCATTCCTTGTGCCGGACAGCATCTCTTGAGCAGTTACCGCAGGTGATTTGCGACGAATGAGATCCATCGCCGCTTCACGAAATGCTCCAGTCGGTTCGCCGGTTGAAGAATCTCTTTCTATTCTGCCCAGGGGTGGATCCGCTGTTTTCGCCGTCACACCGGCGATTTCAATCGCCCTGGAATTGGCCCAGGCGGAATGTCCATCATTGGAAATGATAAATACAGGTCTGTCGCTGACAACCGCATCCAACACTTCCTTCTTTGGATTGGCATCGGCAAACAATGTAAGCGCCCAATTGCCACCCAAGATCCACTTCTTATCGGGATTTTTCTGCGCATAATTTTTGAGGCGCTGCTTTATCTCTTCAACGTTGGCAGCGCCTTCGAGATTGAGCTGCGAAAGCTCCACACCGCCTTCGGCAAGATGAACATGATTGTCGTGAAAGCTCGGCAAAATCATGCGTCCTTTCAAGTCAACGACTTTGGTTTGAGGACCGATTAAAGCCCCCGCGAGCTTGTCGCTTCCCACAAAGCTGATCCGTCCTTTCTGCACCGCCAAAGCCTCGCACCACCGCCGGGCGGCATCCATCGTGCAAACAGCTCCGTTTTTGAAGACGATATCGGCGGGAAGTTTTGCTTTTGCCAAGGACGATTTATTCGTCAGCCCGACACCATCGACAGCCTCATCAGCAACGCCAGGCTGGCCGTTTGAAGTATCTGAGGTATCTGCAGTATGGACAAAAGGTTTTGCCCATGCCGGCTGTCCCGGCGCTGCCAACATGAGGGCGACCCCGGCGGCGGCAAGCAAATTGCGCTTGGCAAAAGGCATAGAAACGGTTCCTCTTATGAATCTGTCCACTTCGGCAAAAGCTAAGGAACTGAAGAGTATAATCGCTCGAGATTGCGAAGAGATCTCTGGATGCTTAAGTTCGATGTGGTTGTAATTGGCGCCGGCGGAGCCGGAATGATGTGCGCCATTCATGCTGGGCGGCGCGGGCGCAAGGTGGCGCTTGTCGATCATGCCACGGTGATAGGAAGAAAAATTCTCATCTCCGGCGGCGGGCGGTGCAACTTTACCAACCTGTTTGCCGGTCCCGATAATTATGTTTCCAAAAACCCACACTTCGCCAAGTCGGCACTATCGAGATATACACCTGGCGATTTCATCGAGCTTATCGAAGAGCACAAAATTGCATATCACGAAAAGAAGCTCGGGCAGCTCTTCTGCGACGGTTCTGCGCAACAGGTCGTTGACCTGCTCGTAAGTGAATCGGAAAGAGCAGGTGCTACATTCTTCAAAGGGCGCGTCATAAAATTAGTCGAAAGAGATGATGGCTTTCTCGTTCACACAAACAGTGAAACATTCTCCTGCCAATCATTGGTCGTAGCCACAGGCGGGCTGTCCATCCCGCAAATCGGCGCCACGGGCTTTGGCTACAACATTGCTCGGCAGTTTGATATCAATGTGGTGGAAACTGCGCCGGCACTGGACGGCTTTAATTTCGGCTCAGCCGATTTGTCCAAGTTCAAGGAATTAACCGGCGTTTCGGTTGATTCAATCGTTTCGGTCAATCAGGCAGCTTTCCGCGAGAATATTTTGTTTACGCATACCGGACTGTCCGGACCCGCCAGCTTGCAGGCATCGCTCTATTGGAAGAAAGGAGATTCCATAACGATCAACATTGCGCCGGAGGTTGATCCGGTCGCATATTTCAATGAGCGCTTTGCTGATGGCTCGAATAAAGAGGTGAAAAATATTCTTGCCGAGATCATTCCGCGACGTTTGGCGGAAATAATCTGCAAAATGGAAAACATCAAAGGCAACATCTCTGAACTTTCAGAAGCGAAAATGCGCAACCTGACTGCAAAACTCGAAGCCTGGCAAATTACTCCCCAGGGAACCGTAGGATACAGAAAAGCAGAAGTCACAAGGGGAGGCGTCGACACCGGTGCACTCTCATCCACGACGATGGAAGTGAAAAAGGTTCCGGGTCTTTATTTTATTGGAGAAGTGGTCGATGTGACAGGACAACTGGGAGGATACAACTTCCAGTGGGCGTGGGCATCAGGTCACGCCGCCGGTATCGCAGTCTAGAGAACTCAGCGCTGCATACTGTGGATGCCCGGGCTCGGCACATACGGAGCTTTCGGCGCAAACGGATTGTCGAAGCGAAGAAGCATATACAAACCCTCTTCCTTTAAAACAGTGAAGCCGGGCATTTCCATAAACGGTCCTTTATTGCGAGCTCTGGTGATGACGTATGCACGCGGCATACGGGCAAGCTCCGAAGTGAGCACAGCCCAGGTCCACGCCTGGGACATTTGCCGATCTGCATAAAATGGCACGCCCGGTTTTCGCATATCGAAAACGAAGGCAGGCTCTTCGAATTTGCCGACCATGCGAGACAACTCAGGAATAGGACCTTCCCATTGCTTCGACAGAGCAATTGTCACAGGCGGCGCCAAAAGACCGGCAATAAGCACCTGAGTAGCTAAAAGAAGGCCGACTGCAACCTGTTTTTTATTCAGCCAACTGGAAATCCAGGCGATTGTCATGGACACGGCACACGCAGCGATTGCCGGCTGTACCAGTGGTAAAACACCATCGGGCATGTTGCGCACTTTGCCTAGTATAAATGGCAACAAGAAAAATGCGACTGCGTATGCAACCGCAAGCAGACTTATAGGTATGCTCAAACGCCGGCGCCCACTTTGCGCGAACACACGTTCTGTTTCAAGAGCAAAGAGAATTGCAGCAGCAGGAAACGCGGGCAATGTATAGGGCAGAAGTTTAGATACGCTGGCGCTGAAGAAAGCAACCGTGATGACGAGCCACAGTGCGGCAAAATACTGCAACGATGAACACAGATCCATTTTGCTCAGCGCTGCCGGCACCGCACGCGCGCGCTCCAGCCAACCGTTTGCAGCAGACAGAGGTGCTTTTAGATGCTCTTTCAAATTGCGCGCCGTCTCAAAAAACGCCATCGGCAAGAAAAGCGAGAATGGAAAGTAACCGCCCATGACAGCTGCGGTGTGGTACCAGACCGGCTCTTTATGCGAATCTACAACGGCGGTAAAACGCTGAAAATTTTCGCGAACGAAAAATTCCTGAAAATACTCACCCTTGGTGGCGATGATTTCGAGAACGAACCATGGCAGTGCCAAAGTCGCAACAATAAAAGCGCCAATTAGAGGAAAGAAGCGCTGCCAGGCTTGCTTCAAGCCACCCGTCGTGAGGAAGTAGGTGGCTAATATGGCGACAGGAAGAACGATAGCGACGGGTCCTTTTGTCATCACGGCAAACGCCATCAATACATATCCGGCAGTGGCAAGAAGCTTGTTGCGCTTCTCATGAAAAGCCGCATAGAAAGCCATTAGCGAGCTGGCCAGAAAGAGCGACAGCGGCATATCGGTGATACACTCGCGAGCCGTTGCAAAAAACAATGGCGCGGCGATCAGTGAAGTTGCAGCGACGATACCGGCTCTAAGACTGACATAGCGAGTCAGGAATGCCTGTGTCAAAACGACTAAAATGACACCGCAGGCAGCGCCAAACGAGCGGGCGACGCCCTCGCTGACTCCGAACAAACTAAAGAGAAATGCTTGCGCCCAAATCACCAGCGGCGGTTTTGTGTAGCGAACTATGTAATTGAGGTGCGTCGTTAGGTAATCACCGTTCTTCAACATCTCCCGCGCAGGTTCTGCGTAGAGGGCTTCATCCGGATTGAACAGCGGAAAGCTGCCGATGCCATTGAAGAAAACAGCGGTCGCCAAAATAAAGGTAGCCAAAAGCGCCCAGGCGTTTTTCTTGCTCCAGGGTGGGATAGTAATCGCCTGCACCTTTTCTTCCGGCAAGCTGCTTGTGGACGCGGACGCATTCATAAAGTCAAAGATAGCTAGATCCGGTGGTCTAAATGACAACACCGTGCCAATCTTAATGTAAATCTACTTAAGCAGCCTCGGGCTTCGTCGCCCGTAACGCAGTACCCGCCGAAGTTTTCAGACTTCAACACCGATTCTTCGCGCAAAAACGCTTCAAAGACAAGAAAGCATCATGAAAACGCCCTTCCCATCACTTAAAATAATGGACTTGTGATGGCTCTGGCGCAATTCCCGTGGACGTTTACCACTCGATTGCGGTCAACATCCGTCCTGTCCACAAACTATTGGGGTTCTTGCCATGGAAGTATCAAAAAGAATGAAGTCGATTCCTCCGTATATCTTTGCGGAAATCGATAAGAAACGCCAGGCTGCTGTTGCTCGCGGAGTTGATGTAATCAATCTGGGCATCGGCGATCCCGATCAACCGACACCCAAGCACATTGTCGATGCGATGCACAAAGCCATCGATAATCCAGCCAACCATAAATATCCACCTTTCGGCGGCACCAAAGAGTACAAAACCGCAGCCGCTAATTATGTGAAGAACCGCTTTGGAGTAACGGTCGACCCGGATACCGAAGTGACCTCGCTCATCGGATCGAAAGAAGGTCTGCATAACACCATAATGGCATTCATCGACAGCGGTGACGTCAATATCATTCCGGACCCCGCCTATCCTGTTTATAAAACATCGACCATCCTGGCAGGCGGCGAACCTTATTTCATGCCGCTTACCGCGCAGAACAATTTTCTTCCGGATCTGGACGCCATTCCGGCAGACATCTTAAAGCGCGCCAAACTGATCATGCTCAACTATCCCAACAACCCGACTGCCGGGATAGCAGATCTGGAGTTTTTCAAAAAACTCGTAGACTTCGCCAAGAAGCATGACTTGCTGATTTGCCATGACTTGTCGTATCCGGAAATGACATACGAAGGTTATGTCGCTCCATCGATTTTCCAGGTCGAAGGCGCCAAAGACGTAGCTATCGAATTACATACTCTTTCCAAATCGTTCAACATGACCGGCTGGAGAATTGGTTTTGCTATCGGCAACCCCGTGGCAGTCAAAGCTCTTTCGTCCATCAAGTCGAATTGCGATACCGATGTATTCCGCGCCATTCAAATTGCCGGTATCGCGGCTCTTGAAGGACCGATGGACCACATCGACGAGTGCAACAAACTCTATATCGAGCGTCGTGACCTGGCGGTTTCCGAACTGACAAAACTCGGTTGGAACGTCAAGCCGATCAAAGCAACCTTCTACATGTGGCTGCGCACACCGGAAGGCATGAGCTCTGCAGAATTCGCCGAAATCATGTTGGACAAAGCGGGCATCGTCGTTCCGCCCGGAACCGCCTATGGACCGCAGGGTGAAGGATGGTTCCGCATGGGGCTGTGCGCAGACAAGGCCAGAATGAAAGAAGCATTCGATCGCATGGCTAAGCACGAAATCACTTTCGACATGAAGAAGAAAGCGAAAGTCTAAAACTGCGTCAAGCACTCAATTAGACAAGATGTCTGCAAGAGTTCAATTAGAGGGAGGAATATTTCTGTGAAATACCGCCTCCCTCTTTTTCTTTTAGGGCTGCTGACAGTCAATGCATTAGCCTTCGATTCTGCAGCTTTTGCCGCAGTCGAGTATGTCGAATCAAAGTACTTTCCAAAGAAAGGACAATATCTCGACTGGATCGAAGCAAATAAAATGAGTAATAAAGGCGTGCGGCTGGCTCGCTCCGGTCAGTACAAACAAGCGATTCCGCTTTTTCAACAAGCCATTCAGCGCTATGGTCATGACTATACTTACTATGAGAATCTCGGTGCTGCGCAACACAAGTCCGGCAATCTCGAGCGCGCCGAATCAACTACTGAGATAGCAGCCCGTATGGCACCTCGTCGCTGGGGACCCTGGTTCAATCTGGGGCTGATTTTGACCAAGCAGCACGAATACAAACGCGCGCTTGCAGCATTGAAAAAAGCAAAAGCATTGAAGGCACCCCCTGCAAAAATGGCGGGAATCAATCGCTTGATCACCGCGCTGGAATTGAAGCTCGCCGGTAACAGCCCTGAAGAAACAGAGATCGCGTCTCCAGATGATCAGTCAAAAAATTCAGCAGCAACTTCTGCCGAGAACACCCCTCCTGAAACACCCGCTCCGATAGCTCCAGATTCAACCGTGGCTCCTCTCAGCCCACCCTCAACCAGCGAAAAAGGAAATTGAAATGTCCAGCAGTAATCTAAGAGTCGCACTTATCGGTTTTGGTTTGGCAGGCGAGGTGTTTCACGCACCGATCTTGAAGGCAACGGAAGGTCTGGAAGTCACTCTCATAACCAGCAGCGACAGCACCAGGCAGAAGAAGGCTGCAACTGCGTTTCCCCAAGCCGAAATCGTTGATTCTTTTGATGCGGCTATTAAATCGCACAAAGAAAAGTTTGACTTAGCCGTCATTGTCTCGCCGAACAAGTGGCATGCACCGCAAGCTAAAGCCGCACTGGAAGCAGGAAAATCCGTGGTTGTCGACAAACCGTTTGCTGTAAACAGCAGAGAATGCCGCGAGTTGATTGAAACAGCTCGGAAGCACAAACAATTGCTAACCGTATATCACAACCGTCGATGGGATAATGACTTTTTGACCGTACAAAAACTGTTGAAGGAAAATGTGCTGCAAAACGTAGTGAGATTCGAATCTCGCTTCGAGCGTTTTCGCAATAAAATCGACGCGAAGAAGTGGCGAGAAAATGCCGGCGCCGATGAAGGTGGTGGCTTGCTATTTGACTTGGGCAGCCATTTGATAGATCAGGCCTGTGTTCTTTTCGGAACTCCCTCAGCTATCTATTGTGAGTTAGACAAACGAAGAGATGGAGTAAGAGCGGATGATGATGCGTTCGTTGCATTAGAGTTTGAAAACGGAGTTCGTGCGCACCTTCATGCAAACATGACCTCGGCAATCCCCGGTCCGCGCTTTAGAGTGCTTTCAATGAATGGAGGCTACGAAAAATTCGGATTGGACCCGCAGGAAGATGCCTTGCGCGCCGGCTTAACACCCAAGGAAAAAGATTGGGGCGTAGAAAGTGTGAGCCTTGCCGGCAAACTGGCGATTGAGAAAGACGGCAAAATAGTGACCGAAACTCTTATCAGTGAAAGAGGAAACTACCAAATCTTTTACACTGCTCTGCGCGATGCAATTGCAAACAATACTCCGGCTCCGGTCGATCCCGAGAACGCACTGAAGACCATCAGCATCATCGAACACGCAAGGCAAAGTTCGCAGCTTGGTCGAAAGCTGGAATTTCAGTCACTGGTGACTTCTCGATAGTTAAATCACTAATTTCTGCGATAAAAACACGCGCCGGTTGGTGTATTCTGCCAACCACCCTGGCACACGAAAAGCTGCTTCATGAAAAACGCGAATCTCTTTTCCACTGAAATTTCTTGTCGCCCTTTTCAAGATTTTGGCATTGAGATTATTCTTTCCCAACTGCCACAGCGCTCTCACAATTTTGCCCACCTTCGTCTTTCCGCCCACGAAGCGTCTAGCTGCTGTTGCTTTGAGATAAATGCGTCGTTTATGAATATGAGATCTGAATGAGCTGGAAGCTCTACCCGAAACATTGAAAGTTGTTTTCTTGTTTGCTTTTTTTGAGATTCCCAATTTTTTTCCGATATCTTTTCCGTGCTCAACAATTTCCTTAGAGAACGCTGCTGCCTTGTGTTTGGCTAGTTCGAACATTGAAAGCTTAGGCATGTCGGACGATCGCTTAACAAAAATGCCGTCTGCCAAGCGACAAATTTTCGCAGCACAGACAAGTCTGTACGTTTCCTGATCGATCGCAGAACGAGAGCCTAAGTGCAGCAAGTGGCGCGTATAGAAGACCTGATTAATAGGCACCTTCTCTATGAATGCGCGAACATCACTGGCAATCGACATGTTTTCGGTCCTCACGCTGCCCGTACATTTGAATACGTTGTGAGAAAGAAAAAAGTTCAATTCGGGACATTTTTTTTGCCGACACCGAGCAACTTCACCTGAAATTTCTTTTGTTAGATTTTCTGGATTTTGTCTAACAACCCTATTGTTAGAGAAATGCGAGAAAATCTAACAAACTGATAATTAGTGATGCGATCAGCCCGAAATCGTTAGCACGCCGGAGTTTTTCGATACGCCCGCGTCCCTCGAATATCCGCTAGAATGTGCCAATTAAACAACAACAGTCAACACTTCTTTGGCCGGCATCGCAATTCGATATGGCTCTCAAAGAACTTGGGAACTGAGGAATTTGGGAACTGAGGAATTTTGGAACTGAGAAATTTGGGAACTGAGAAATTTGGGAATTGCGGATTTGAGAATTGCGGATTTGAGAATTTCAGAGCATACACAGCTATTACAGCTAAAACGATTGATTAAGGCAGCAGGAGAGAGTTCTCCCCAGCCCAATCGAGAACCGCTTGATACTGCATTTCTGTCAACAATCGCCTGCCTGGCGGCATTGAATGTTCTAGCAAGAAATAACTGCCTGCACAATTTTCAAAACCCGGTAAAAACGTTTTCAACGTCTGAGAGCATCGACATTTTTTCACTTGACTGCGATGCTTTGTCGGCTCTTGCGAACGCCCTTCATCAGCGCGCCATGAGATTGGCGCCTGCAACTGTTAGAAACATCATGCCGCCCCCGGGGAGCGTAACCAAGAAGCAATGCACAGCTTTTAGAAATTTTCTGCAGGCAACACGAACTTTTCCATTATTCGCATCAGAAGCAGTAATTGGTCACGCATATCAACTCGGCGCACAAACAAGAAGGAAAGTTGCATTGAAGGAAGTTCAGTCTTCCAACAAAGATGTAAGCGCCGAAACTCTGATTTCATTCACCCAACTGTACACACCAGCATGGGTAGTCGAAACACTAGTTAGTAAGACGATCCCCGAGAATTGCAGCGCCGACTTCAACATCATTGACCCAGCTTGCGGCGGTGGTAATTTCTTGCTTCCTGCATTCGATCGCCTGTTGGAAAGTTTCAAAAAAGAAGGGATGAGTGAAACCGAAGCCGTAAGTCATATGGCAGAGGGCGCGCTCAGTGGAGTAGACCTGGACCCGCATGCCATCTGGTTTACGCATATGGCATTGACGGTTCGATGCTTGCGTTTGGACGCACCTCTGGAAAAACATTTTCAGGGCATACAACTTTTGCCGACGGCGGATCAACAAAATCTTCTCGGCACACTCGATAGAAATTATGATTTGTCGCACGGTCATCCGTTGTCGAAGAAGTACAACGCAGTTGTCACCAATCCTCCGTACATCGGCAGGAAGCTTCTCAGCCGCGAATTGAAGCAACTTTTGAAAACACATTACCCCGACGACAGCCATGATATTTCTGTGGCATTCACGCGACGCTGCCTGGAGCTTTTAAAGGATAGCGGCAGACTAGGTTTGATCACGCAATCTTCGATTCTTTATCTGCCAAGCTCGAGACCGTTTCGTGAAAAGTTGATCGAAAGCTATACGCCCACACTCGTGATTGAAGCAGGCACCGGAATCTTTCCACTGCAAAGCGGCGAAAAAATCGACAGCGTCATTATGGTCATTGAGCAAAAAGAAAAAAACAGCGAAGCAGAAGACGAAAAATGCCTCTTCATCAATTTGCGCACTGAAGACGACAAACATCAATCGCTCGTGTGCGCGCTCAAAGATTGGGAGAGTTTTCCGAATGCTTTTTTGCGCAAAGTTTCTGCGTTTAAGAAATTTCCGAATTGTCAGTTCAACTACTCATGCCCGCAAGCGGCGCTCAACCTTTTTGAAAAACTGCCTAAGCTCGAAGAATTTGCAGATGTACGGCAAGGTCTCGCAACCACAGACAACGAGCGTTTCGTTCGTTATGTTTGGGAAGTACCAAAAGGAGAAATTGGCAAAGTCTGGTTTCCTTACGTAAAGGGCGCCGGCTCAAAACGCTGGTACAGTCCGATTCTCAATGTTGTGAATTGGGAAAACGACGGAGAAGAAATCAAAGCTGCGGTTAGCAAAGCATATCCATATTTAAAGGGGAAAGTGCATTGGGTTGTAAAAAACGAAAAACACTATTTTCGCGAGGGGCTGTCATTTTCCTTTGTAAACAGCCAGAACTTCGCAGCACGACTGATGCCGGCCGGCTGCATTTTCGATGTAGCGGCATCGGCTATTTTCCCACTCAAAGTGAATCGCTTGACCCTGCTGGCATTTCTCAATTCGAGTTATGCAGGAAAAGTCGCGCATCTTATTAATCCGACGATCAATTTCCAGGTAGGCGATGTGAAACGGCTGCCCTTCATACCCTTTAGCGAGGATGAGAGCGACAAGATAGCGAAGCTGGCAAGCATTTGCGTTGAGGCAACTGAGACTTTGATGGTCGAGAGAGACTTTCATGTTTTTCAACTGCTGAAAAAATGCAGTCATTTGCCAATGCACTCGCGTGTTTCAAGAATAACGACCAACAGTCCTCAGACAGCGTTTCTAGAGCACTGCGCCAGAGTAAGGGAGAGCGATAAAACACTCGAATCTGCGGAAGCAGACATCGACAGATTTGTTCTTAAGACATTAAAGACGAAGGAAATTCTCTCAGCCAACGAGTTCGACGAAATTGAAAAATGGCTGCTCACGGCACCCGGCAAATCACGAGGAGAATTTACCAGGTCGCGAACAGAACCTCTCAGCCAACGAGAATTTGCGGAGCGATTTATTTGCTCGCTGGCAATAGACAATCAACCAATCGAACTGGCGTCAGCCGACTTCAAATGGCTTGAAGCAGCCCTGCAATCATCGATTCCAGATTGGATCAATGAACGCTTTGCCGAGTTTCAGCGACAGCAATTTGCTGCCGCGTGCATTGAAAGCGACGACTTGCTTAGAAATTTTCGCGCACTTTCTCAAAGTCATTCTTGACCCAACTGTAGCCGGACTTCACGTTCGTCGCTGCCACATAGTCAGTCTCGAATTCGACTTTTTCTCTTTGCGACTTGCGAGGAAAAGTCAAACCGGGATTACCATTAAGACTGGTGATTGCCTCCATAAGACCATCATCGAAACGCCTGGAGCCGGACGACGAAACGATCACCGGAAGCAACTGCAAGTTCTTAGTGACCGTCAGACGAATGGTTGCTCTGCCGGGTGTATCGGCAGCTTCACTCCAGCGCGTATAAATCGCTTCGGACAATTGCTTGTGCCAGCGCTCCCATGCCAGTACCATTTCTCTGGAGTTTTTTTCGGCACCGACATCGAATTTATTGGGCAGGTTCGCGAAGTCATTCGGTTTCAGAAGGCCGAGTCTGACTCCTTCATCCTGCGCGTGTCCTGAAAGAGGCTGCCGAAATGCATTCGTGTCGACGAGTCCACCGCGAAAAGATGGCGCTTCAACTGGTTCGCTTCGTCCAATTCGCGTCGTTTGCGCCTGTCCTTGAAACGCATTGGAATTGACGGCCGGGCGCTGAATTCGAGTTATCTCGTCTTCGCGCTCGATTCGACCTTTCAAAACATTCTGTGCCTGTGCCGGATCAGCAGCAGTGAAAACGCTGGTTAGAAGGAGAAGTGCCGGGAGTAGTTTTAAAATCGAGTTCATCGCCAAATTTCCTGATTTATTCCTTTTGAATTCGAAGTTACTTATAGACCGCCGGTGAGAATGCCCATCATTCCACCCATCAGAGCACCTTTGAGCATATTGGATTTCATTCCGCCGCCGGAATTGCGTCCCCACATGGCACCCATTGCTGCGCCTGTCACGGACCCTATAGCGGCACGCTTAACCAGACTGCTTGCACCACGGCCGCCACCGAGAAGTCCTCTCATACCACCGCGATCATACTTTCTGGAAGCGCTCGCACCACTGGAATAAGAAGGCGAGGGCGTGAATGGTTGGATGTCGCCGCTGTTGTCCGCAACATTGCCATAACCGGATGATCCGGATCCATATGAGCTGCCGTAATTGGAATTACCTGCCGTTGAATAGACGTCGCCAACCGGCTTTTTGCGCGGTGATGGAGCGGGTGCGTACGCTGGTCCGCCATCGGCCTGTGCACTATCGTAATGCCCAGATTGCCCGCGGTTGTCATCTCCGCTGCCGGATGCCAAACGCTGTTCGAGATCGCTGAGAGCGTCGCGATAGAGTTTGTTGTTAGGTTGAGCTGCAAGAGCTTGATTCAGGTTCATGCGAGCTTTGCTCAAATCGCCTTTTGCCTTGTACGCTTGAGCGAGCGCAAAGCGAACGTCGGAATCATTTGGTGCTTGCTTCACAACAGTTTCGAGCTGACGGATGGCACTGTCGTACTGTCCGTTTTTATAGGCCGTTGATGCTTGCGCGATCATCGTTTTCAGATTGTCGCGACGGAGCGACTCGCGATGCTGTTCTTCCTTTTGTCTTTGTTGCTCGGCTTGCGCCAATTTTTCAGATGCCTGTTTGCGCTCGATTTGAGCAAGAGCGTCTTTCAACTCCGCATCGTTCGGGCTCAATTGGCTGGCAATGCGGTATTCGTTGAGCGCCTGGGCAGTGTCGCCGCGAGACTCGGCAATGGCGCCGAGATTATAGTGCGCATCAGCATTGCGCGAATCAAGAGAAAGAACCTTTTTGAACATTCTTTCTGCTTCAGCCGTGTTTCCGGCGGAATAAAGATCTGTTGCACGCTTCAACATCGCCGTTGCGGCATCGCTTTGCGTAGCCGAATCAGGGTCGTCGTAATTTGACAGAGCTTGAGGTTTGGCTTCTTCGGCTTTACTCCACAAACTGCTATCCAGTCTGGGAGCCATCGGTGGCGCAAGCAGGCTGGAAGATTGGCGCGCAGCGCTCACAGCCTTATCCAAAGAAGCAAGTCTTTCTGCTGCCGAACCAGTCCTTACCGAGCCGAAGACTCGATTCTCCAGCGCTGAGAGCCGATCGGCTTCGGACATCCCCTTTTGCGTTCTTTGCAGAAGCGAATTTTCAATCTGCTCGAGACGCGCTTGGTTGCTCGCTGGCGCAGCGGCAGCAAGTGCCGGTGCAACCGGAACGACGGTCAAAAACAAAGACAGCGCCACACTTAGTGTCCGTTGTCCGCAAAATTCCTTTCTTAGCATAGTCGTGCTCCCGGCACAGAGGTGGCTGCATCTCTGCATGGGCTAAATTGACGCTAATGCGCAATTTATGTTCCGCGGCGAACTATCCGCCAAGTTCGGGATTTTTCAGTTTCACATAATCACAATATGAGCTTCTCAAAGACTTCATAAGGAATAAGCTGAAAGCGTCACTCGGCCGAAGGCTTACTCTTCTTCCACCAGTCACGCGCGCCGGCGGCATAAGGCACCGTAAGCGGTCCCCAGTCGCCCTTTCCGCTAATCGCCATCTCGAAAGCCTGTGGTTTGGTGAAGACATCCTCCAGCGTGAGGTTCTTTTCCAGTTTCGAGCCCACAGCCTCATAAACCGCCCACTCTCCGCTGCGCTCTAGCAATTTCAAATTAATGCCAGGCTGCCCAAGCAAACGGTCGATAACCTTATCGTTGGCAATCACGAGCTGCTGCCGGCTGTCGCCCGGGGCTTTGCGCTTCAGTTGATGAGCGTGGAAAAAGGAATCAACTCCTCTTTGAGTGTAGAACATCACCGCCGGCTTGAAAGTATTGAAAATAGCCAGATCAGCATCTTTTCCTTGAAGGTGCTCGGCGATAAGCTTAAGGTCGTCCCAGCGCTTTTTAGAACCGAGTTGAAAGCCGATCGGCTGGCAAAGCCCGGCGGCGAGCGCGAATCCAAGCGCGAAGCAGGCTACGGCATGCTCCACTTTCTCTTTCTTGTAAAAACGAGAAGCGCCCATAAGCCCAAGCGCCATCACAATTGCCGCGCAGCCAATCGTGAGTTTGCTCAGAGTATCGGCTTTTACAAGCAAAAAGGCTGCGATCGGACCACCGACAAAGAGAATTGCTCCCAGGATCATTGCCGCCGCAAACAGCACGTCCGCCGCCTTTGGCTTCGGCAAGTCGGCGTTCTTAATGCACTGCAGCCACTCTTCCATCTTTAGCGCGATGCACACCGCAAACGGCGCAAAGGACGGCAAGATATAGGTATCCATCTTGGTTTTCGAGCAACTGAAAAAGAGAAACTCACTGAGCGCCCAGATAAGAAGGTAAAAGAGAAACAGTTGCTTTGCATCTGAAGACTGAGAAGGCATGCCGCCTTCCGCCGTATCGGCTGCATCTGCTGCACCCGCCATCGGTGCATTGCGAGGTTTGAAACCTGCGGTCAATTGAGCTTTCAAAATTCCGAACGCTGCAAAAGGAAGAAAGACAATCCAGGGTGCAAAACCGTAGCCGATTACCGGCAAGTAGTACCACCACGTGCTTTTGCCTAAATTCGTATGGCCGGCAAAGCGAGCGAAATTTTCGTAAAAGAAAAAGACGAGCAAGAACAAGCCTTTGGTGGCGGCGTCAATAGCGAAATACCAGGGCAAAACAATTGCCCAGAAAATAAGAGCGCCTCTGGCCGGACGCAGGCGGTGAAACCAGGTTTTGAGCTGAGCCACACTCGGTCGAGCCAGACAGAGGAAAGCGACGGTTCCGGCGAGAAAGAGAATCAAGCCGGCCGGACCTTTAGTTAAGACAGCCAGCGCAAGTGCCGCGTGAAACACCCACCACCACTGCTTCTTATCAATTAGAGCAGCCATGGCAAAAGCAAAGACGGCCAAATCTACAAAACAGGTGAAAGCAATATCAATCGGTGAAAGCCTGGTGACGGCGATGATCAAAGGCGATGAGGCAACGGCAAGACCGGCAAAGAGTCCGGCAAATTCCGATTTAAAGGCGCGCCCGACTTGATACGACGCAAAAACAAGCAGGGTGGCCAGGAAGGAAAACGCAATGCGGGCAGAAAATTCACTGACTCCGAAGATCTTGTATGGAATGGCCATCAGCCAGAAAGTCAAAATCGGCTTAGAAAAGTAGATTTGATAATTAAGATGCGGAGTGATGAAATCGCCGCTTTCTACCATCTCGCGGGCGGCCTCGACATAATAGCCCTCACCGGGATCTGTGACGCCGAATGTGGACATGCCGAGGAAAAAAAGACTGAAGCAAGCGACAGCCAGAATACCGAGCGACCTTTTGCTGGTCAGCGTCATAGACTAATGCTCACAGCCTCCCTTAGCGGGCTCATGAAATGGTGGTCCGCTTACCCCAGACATATCTTTTGAGAAGCGGTGCCGGACGAAAACGTTCGCCGTAAATCTGGAAATGCTGCTCGAGCATTTCCAGGGTTTTGTCCAAACCCATCTGAGTTGCCATCGCCAGTGGTCCGACGCGCATGCCCAAGCCGGCGCAGAGTGCGGGATCGAGATCTTCAGGTGCACAAATTCTTTCTTGAAGACAGAGAAAAGCTTCATTGATCATCGGCAGAAACAGACGTTCCGGTTTGAACTCCACGGATTTTTCCGACGCACCTTTGCCATTGCGCACAGCCTTGAGAGTCTCCGCCATCTGAGGATTGGCGCCTGCCCGTTTGCGCGTTTCCTTGTCATAGGCGTAAAACCCACCCATGGTCTTCTGACCGAGCTGGTTTTTCTCGACCATTTTTTCGAGAATCGGACAGGGAGCAAAACGTTCTCCATATTCCTGGAAATTGAACTTCGCTACTGCCAGCCCGATGTCGGCACCATTCATATCACGCAATGCCAGAGGTCCGATGGGCATTGCGATGTCGCAGGCGGCTTTATCAATCCCTTCAATGTCGCAAGCTCCTTCCATGAGGCACCAGAGCGCTTCATTCATGTAGCGTCCCAATAGGCGATTGACGAGAAACGATGCACATTCTTCTACACGCACCGCCAACTTGCCCAGCGATTGTCCAAGTGCAATGGCGGTGGCCACAGTCTCTTTGGATGTTTCCAAACCCGGAATTACTTCGACCAGCTTCATCAAATGCGCCGGATTGAAAAAGTGCATGCCGACAACTTTATCCGGTCTGCGCGTGAATGAACCTATTTGCGTGATGGACAAACTGGAAGTGTTGCTGCCGAAAATTGCATCCACTCCGCAGTATTCATCGAGACTTTCAAAAACCGCTTTTTTGATCTCGATATTTTCTGCAACCCCTTCGACAACGAAATCGACATCGCAAAAGTGAGAATAGTCCGTAGTTGTTTGTACCAGGGCGCGCTGTGCATCGGCTTCTTTCTGTGCCATGCCTTTAGTGACACGCGATTTGAGCAATCGGTCTATGTTGGCCAGACCCTTATCGATCTGCTCTTGATCGATGTCTTTAAGAAGGACCGGTATTCCTTTGGCGATGAACGCAACTGTTATGGATGATCCCATCGTTCCGGCGCCTACAACTGCCACTCGATTGATTTGCATCTCAACGATCCCTGCAATTTGATGGTGATTTGAATTTCCCTCTCAATTACACAGGGCAGGCACATCAGCCGGGGTGTGACTTCTCTAAGTAGATAGGGATTAGTGGATTTCCTTAGCGGTAGGTTTGGTTTCCAACAAGCCTATAATCCCGTCATTGTGCCGTCTGACGACGTCTGAGAATTAACCACTTGACAATTCTGCAATCATTAAAAACCCATAGCTTTTTTGTAATGTTTCGTTATCATGTTTACACACGTTAAGCGTGACTTAAGTTTCTGCCGATTGCGTACTTCAACTGCGTCTCAAAGCGCACAAAGCGTGCTTACAAGCGCGCAAATTGATGCGCGCTAAATTCTTTGCTCAGCGCCAACAAAAAACGAAACGCGGCTAGTAGGACGTCATAACAACAGAATGGAAACCCTTTGCTCGAGGCTGATTCAGCCAGGAGTTCGGATATGTTCGCCTATCTAATCATCGCTGCCGAATTGTTAGTTCTGTATACAGTGTTCTGGTACATATTCCTTAGAGAACCAAGACCCTACAGAATCAAGGGTGAGATGTGGGGACGATACGAAAACAACGCACTGGCTCGATATTTTGAGAGCCTGGAGCACGAGCTCAGACAGGAATCAAACGCGTCCGCCGCCTACAGTCATTCAGAATATGAATGGTTGAATAACCTGGACGGCTCGCAATTGAACCGCCTGCAAACCATGGCAATCTCCAAACCCATTTGCTCGCAAGCGCACGGAGCTGCCCTGGGCTACCGCACACAAAATGCCAAGAATTACGGCTGGACATTGGATGATCCAGATCGTCTTCGCGGCAATCCTCTTAAGTTTGCCGTTCTGATGGCAGAAAAGCTTGGAAATCTCTCCTCCCGACGTCCATAGCTTTCGCCTCAGTTCACTTATAATCAAGCGTGCTGGTGTTAACACCAGCACGTTTTGTTTGGAGCAGTCGCATTGACACTCGATCATTCATCGCCGGGCAGTAACCAGTCGAACGTTATTGTTGAAATCAAAGGGCTAAAAAAGCACTTTCCGATAAGAAAAGGTTTTTTCAACAAACGTGTTGGTGAAGTAAAGGCGCTCGATGGCGTCGACCTGAGTATTGTCGAAGGAGAAACGCTGGGGCTGGTGGGAGAATCCGGCTGCGGCAAATCAACACTTGGAAGAGTAATGCTGCGACTTTTGCCCGCCACGGAAGGCAGCGTAGTTTTTCAAGGTCAAAATGTTCTGACCTCTGATTCAGAAACAATGAAAAAAATGCGCAGGCAATTGCAGATTGTCTTTCAAAACCCTTATGCAAGCCTTGATCCGCGCATGACCGTTAAACAGATAATTTCTGAACCTCTGGAAGTTCACAAAGTACTGAAAGGAAATGATCTGACAAAACGTGTTGCAGAATTGTTGGATCTTGTCGGTCTTTCACCTCGAATGCAAGAAAGATACCCGCACGAATTTTCCGGTGGGCAAAGACAACGCATCGGCATCGCACGCGCTCTGGCCCTCAATCCGAAAGTGATCGTTCTTGATGAGCCCGTGTCCGCTCTCGATGTTAGCGTGCAGGCTCAAATTCTCAACTTGCTCATTGATCTCAAACGCGAATTCAAACTCACTTATTTGTTCATTGCCCACAATCTCGATGTCGTTCGCTATATCAGCGACCGAATCGCCGTGATGTATCTCGGGCAAATCGCTGAAATTGGTGAATGTAATCGCGTCTATGACATGCCTCTGCATCCGTATTCGAAAGCGTTGATCAGCGCCGCTCCGGTTGCCGATCCTTCGGTGGACAGATCGAAAAGAATAATTCTGACCGGTGATTTGCCCAGCCCGGCAAACCCGCCACCCGGCTGCACATTTCATACGCGCTGCCCGATGGTCAGAGACAAATGCCGCATCGATGTTCCTGACCTTCGTCCAATCGAAAGCGAACATTTTTCTCACTGCCATTTTGCAGAAGAATTGCTCGCTAAATAGCAGGCTCGAAAACGAAGCGCTGGCGCGCAGCGTCCGTGTGATACCACATTCGATACTATCTAGCCGGGAGGAATACGCTGCCCTTCGGGCGTCTTCGGGCGCAAGTCTGTATAGCTTCCGTCCGTTCGCTGCCAGCCGGCGCCGAAAATGCCTCGGTCGACAATTTCTTGATAAACGCTGAAGACGCATTTGCCCGGACCTACACCAACTTCATCCAGCAACGGCTGCGTCCATTTGCGCAGTGTGACAATGCGCGGGGCACTGCCGGTCACCACCCAGATCGGAAAGCCCGTCTTTAAAAAGGCTTTGATTTTAGGCTCCCAGTGCCGGGTTTGCCTGAAATTGCCCGTGTCGATTTCAAGCAATACTTTAATCGGTTCCATGTGCGGATAACTGAAGGCGATGGTGGCATCCGCTTGTTCGTCCACGCTGGTCAAATCGCCTGACAATTCTCTCCAGAATTCGCGCCCGGTCGTAAACTCCAGATTCTGGATCAAGCCCCGCTGCTCAGCGTCCAACATCGCCAGCCTGACATCGACAAGGCGCAGGAAATGCTCTTTATGATAAGTGTGGGGCGGACCGGTGGGGATTGTTTCCCAGGAGATGCCTCGGTGCTGCTCCAGCGACTTGGCGCCTTGCGTCGTCAAAAAATAAATCAACTCAGGTCTGCCGCGCCCTTCCATGCGACCACTGGATGACGAGCCGGTAAATCCGGCTTGCTGAAGCCGTCTCAAGCGCTTGCGGGCGGTCTCATAACTGATGTCAGGAAAGCAGAGCCGCGCTAACTGACTGGAACTAATGGTCCGATGCAAATAAAGCTGTACGAGCGCCCAGATGTCACGCTCCATCAAAACCAGGCTTTTACGTTTCGGTTTGGATCGGGCCGTTTTGTCAGTCATTTTGGATACCTAGGGTCATTTGGGATTCCTAAATTGGGAAAGCGATACGGCCGTCTGACAACGTCCGCATTACTACCCCTAAAATAATTGTAGATCAAGGACGACAAGGAAAGGCCGATTTGCAAAAAAATTTCCGCACCGTCTCATACAGTGGCCAAAAATCGCTTTCACAATTCTTTCCAATTGCGTTCTTTGTTTGATAGATAAATCCTATCAGCATTATCCAGCGCACCACATGCGGTGCTAAGCGCTACCGCGTTACTGCTGGAATCGTTTGAGAAGTTCTTTTCCCCTATCGTCGCCCATGAACTTTTTCTTGAGCGCTTCGATGTCGGTGCCCTCCGGTATCCGATCGCCGTATTTGGCTTTCAACTTATCGATAATACTGTCCGGGTTTTGTCCCTTCAGTTGAGATGCAATATCACTGGCGCTGGGATTGCCGCCGTGCTTGTCGTCTTTGCCTGAATCCGACAGCCCCGGTCCGCCGTCATAACTCATCGCCGCAGGACGGTTCTTCAAATCAACTGCGCGCTTAGCCTGCTCATCCAAACCTTTATTTACTGCGGCAATTCTCTCTTTGATTTTGTCTTCGGAAACATTGGTCTTAGCCATTTCCTCAACGAATTTGAAGGCGCTGAGATAACCAGCTATGCCAATTCCTTGCGCTTTAGCCGCATTTATTCGTTTTAAAAGAAGTCCTCGCTCTTCATATAGCGGTCCTTCCGTGACCATCGATTCTATTTGCACCTTAACGTCACCGGAAGGGACACCAGCCCCACCCGGAACCGGAGCCGTACTGACCGCCGGATCGGCAAAAGCCGGCAAAGATAATGTCTGAAGGCTTCCAGCGGCTACAGCCGCACAAAAAAGAGTGGCTAATTTTTCAAAGCGCATTAGACTTCTCCACTGGCATTGCGTATGTGCCGGAATGAGCCCGACGCATCTATTTTCTATTATCCACCAAGGCGGATTATTAACTCGCTTCGAGCACAGTTAATCAAAAAGAGCTGCAAACGTGGAGCAGCGTCGTAGTCCTACGCTTTGCATGGACGAACTCCGTTCTTATAGTGTAGGCACTCTCTAAATCTCCCGGAAAAATTCATATGGGTCAATTCGACCAGGGCGAATCAAGTTCGCCGGCTCGCGCCAGCCTGACAGACGCTCAAAGCATAGCCTTGAATGGCGCCGCATACTTGTTCGAGCAGCAGCCTATAGCGCGCGCCGCCAGTGAATCGAAGGGCAATGCGGTCCCCATTCAGTGGCAGGTAAATACCTACCCTCTTCTGATCAACCCCCAGTTCGGAGAACGTCCAAGGGTCGGCTTACAGCCCGGGATAGAATGGCAGACCGGCACCAGACTTCAGCCCGGCGATGTCGGCAATCCGGAAATAGCCGGAAAACAAGAAGTTGCGCAGAATTATCCAGGCGTAAAAGACCGTGTCCCAAGGCCGGTCAGCAACTTGCCTCAACTTCAATATAATCCGCCCACGCCCATCGAGCCTATGGTATACGGGAACGGGCAGCCGGCGGTCAAACAAACCGACCTGAACGCGCCTTACGTGAGCGAGACATCCGAACGCGCCAATAGTTTTTTCCACTCGCTGGCGACCATCGGCTCGTCGGCATACTTCATTCATAAAGATCAGGCCAGACGAGCTGCAAATTTGGACGCGCAACTTGCCAACACAAAACTGGTCTCATCGTCTACGGTTCAAAACTTTCAATTCGCCCGGGACGGGCTGCTAACAAGCCTCAAAGGACCAATTCAAAGCGCCGAGGTAGGTGTCGAAGCATTGGCAAAAACCTATCCAGCGGAGATTTTCAACACTTCCGGCATACCTAAAGTAAATGGTTCCGGCAAAATCCTTGTCCCCAATCACTGGGAATTGGGCAAGCTATCCGCAGTCGATCGCGTGGCTGCAGAGAGATACATGAATCTCGTGTCCCTGCGCGAGACGCTCACTGTCAATTGGCCGCCTACTCCAGGCGCGAAATTGATTGGATTGCCTGCCAATCTTCAAAACGTTCCGTGGATCCAGGCTGAAAAACTAGGCGCACACGCAGCCCAATTCGATGCGGCGGGCAGCGCTTTTTCCGATGAAGCAGCCAAAGTTCTGAATTCGTTCGAAAGGATGAAACTCGCCAACAACCATATGCTGCTTAAAAGTGCAGGCACTCTGGGCGGCGCCTGGGTAACCAATTTTGCCGTAGACCAGGTCATAGATACAAAGCACGGACCATCGATGGTGACCTGGACAGCCGATTTGGCGTCACCGGCCATATTGTTCACAAAGTACGGAATGGGCACCAAATTTGCAGTTGTGACGGGCGCCCACATTCTCGCAAAACTCTACGACAAGTACACGGAGAAGCCGTAGACAGGCTTCAGCCAGAGGTTCTTTCCAAACTCGACCACTGCCGGTATCAGACAGGGACGTCGGCATCGACTCTTGCCGCAAGACGGCCGCGCTTCTCGTCCACTCGCCACAAAAGCAATAAGCCGGCAACGAAAAACACTCCGCAGGAAAACAGCGCCACGCGATAGTTGTTGCCCGTAAAGTAAGTGACAGCGCCGAATGTCACCGCGCCGACGCAGGTTGCCAGCTTGTGCGCCATGCCCCACAGCCCGAGAAATTCTCCCGAGCGTCCCGACGGTGAGAATTGCCCGACAAGAGCGCGTCCAGCCGAACCGGTCGCGCCCATTGCAATGCCGACAAAATTGGCGGCAATCCAGAGGTGCATTTTTTCAGTTGCCAGACAGGCAATTGCTGTGGCAACAGTCCAGATGCTCAATGTAATCGCCAGAGTTTTGATGGCGCCGATTCGATCTTGAAGAGCGCCGAAAAGACAGGCCCCAATTGAAGCGGTGACACTGACTACAAGAATCATCATCACCGACTCGGAAGACGTGAAGTGCAGAACTTGTTGTGCGTAAACAGAGGCAAGGTGGATGACAGCCGTGCTGCCGCAGCTATAAACGAAAAGGGTAAGCAGGAAATTGAAAAGATCGCGGTAATGCCTGGCGTGATCGAGCGTGTGTTTCAGCCGTTTGAAGCCGATCAAAAAGTAATTCTCGCCGGCAGCATCAGGGTGCGGTGTTGCTCTTTCTTTGAGAAACAGAAAAGTGGGAAGCGAAAATAGGAAGAATAAACCCGCGCACAGAAGCATCGAAAATGGCACGTACTCTGTCTGCACCTGCCCTTGCGCCTTCGCCCAGTTGAAATACTGGTGGCACAAACCTAAAGCAATCAAACTTCCTACATAGCCGGCCGTCCATCCAATCGCCGAAACTTTGCCCATGTTCTCTTGAGTAGCCAGCTCCGGCAAGAAAGATGCAATCAAATCTTCGCCGGTGCCGAAGAAAATGTTGGCCAGAGTAAGCGCTACAACAGCCGGCCACACTTGCCCGGGTTGAATCATGCTGAGGGTGGCAGTGCAAATGATGCAGAGCAGAGTCGAAATGAAAAGCATTCTCTTTTTCGATGCCGTCGCGTCTACGATTGTCCCCAAGACGGGCGCCGTAAGTACGATTACAAGGGCAGAAACGGGAATGATTATGACCGAAAGAAGTGAGGTGCCCAACTCCTTACCACCAGCCGCCTGCCCGCAAATGACATCAACGAAATAAGCGTTGTAAACAGCGGTGGCTACGACTGTTCCATAAGTTGCATTGGCGATGTCATAGGCGGCCCATGCAGCAATTTCGCCTTTGGTCGCCCGACCATGCTTCACACTAATGGGCGCGCCGCCTCCGGATTCCACGCTCGTTTCTCTCTCAACTGCAGGCGCTTTACTCATATCTTGCGGCAATTCTAGCGGTCATTATATAGGCAGGGGCACAAACAAATTTGACCCATGCATTGATTGTCGATCAAAAACGAAAGATGTTCCCGACGGGATAACTAATGATCCGCACCCCGTCTGCAAAATTGCTCGGCTAAACTTTCCTCATCAGGAGCCCATAAAGTCCAATACTTACAACACAGCGCATGGTGGGTGGCGTGCAAGAAAACAACAAGCACGAATCGAATCCGGACACGTTGGCGCTCTGCTTAAGCCTCATCTGCGCGTCACTTATCGCCTCTTTGTTAGTTGCACAAAAGGCGTGGATGCTCGAACCAAGAGCATATCCGCGCATACCCTTGATCGATAGCCTTTCAATACCGACTGCAGTAGAGCCGCTGCTCTACGGGATCATGCTGCTGTCTCTGGTCGCATTTAATTTCGTTGCACGCAAAAAACTTCTGGCCACATTATTTTTCGCAGCCGCCGCAACTTCAATTCTCCTGGATCAGACGAGACTGCAGCCCTGGCTCTACCTCTTTTCCATCATGCTGCTTCTGGGAGCGACTTGCGGCTCGACCTCTGCGGCCGGAGTTCTCAATGCACTGCGCATCTCAATCATCGGAACATATCTTTTTGCAGGTTTGCAGAAATTCAATCTCAGCTTTTGCGAATCGGTGATTCCGCTGATGCTTGAAAAAATCGTCCCGAATATGCCGCCCACTATGGGTTATGCGATAGGCATCCCGCTCGCGGTTATGGAATCGTCTCTAGCCGTCCTTCTCTCATTCAAGACCTCAAGCCGTTATGGTGCCTGCGCCGCGATAGCATTTCACGGAATGACACTCTTGTTGCTGACGCACCAAAATTGGAATGCAGTGATCTGGCCCTGGAATATCGGCATGATGCTGATTGTCTGGTTTCTTTTTATCCGCAGCGGACAGGACGGAATTCTCGATCTCTTTCGTCCCGACTCGGCGCAAAAGGTCGTCGCGTTGGTTCTTTTCATGCTTTTGCCCGTACTAAATTTTTTCGGGCTTTGGGACAATTATCTGTCAGCGGCATTATATTCAGGCAACGTGCCGGTCTTGAGAATCGAGTTGAGCCGCCAAGATGAAGAGACCCTTCCGGCGCAAGCGAAGAAAGGAGTGAGGATTTGCGACCAGAAGGCAGTGACGTTGATTGGCGAGGAATGGGCTATTGGAGAGCTCGGCATCCCACCATATCCCGAAAGAAGAGTGCTGGAAAAGGTTTGCCGGAAACTCGCAAAGACAGGATGGTTCAGCCATTCGAGAATATGCATCGAGACATATCCGCGTTTTTTTGAAGGCGAGAAGCGCCGGAGAATGGAATATTTATCAGCAACTGATAGACACTGAAAGGCACTTTTCAGGAGAGGGGATTTGTTTTGATTCTGGGAATAAACCTAAAAAGGCGTTTTGGCGGACGCCCTGGCAGAAACTCGTCGGGAGCTGGTTGATGACAAAATTGGCATGGAGCGTGGCGGCCGTAACTGACCGTGGGCTGCATCGTTCCGAGAACCAAGACAATTATTACATCAGCCCGGATATGCGGGTTTTTGTTGTTGCAGACGGCATGGGCGGTCTCAAAGGAGGCGCCCGCGCCAGCAAGCTGGCGGTCGATGCCATCGAAGCCCAGTGGAAGGAGGGCTTACCGGACTTTGAAGACCGAGAAGCTGTTCAGCAATGGCTGGTGGATGCGGTGGCCAACGCCAATCAAAGTGTTTTCACAGCGGCCTCACAAGACGAATCGGTCCAAAACATGGGCACGACTATCGTCGCGGCCGTTCAGACGGAAGCCAATACGCTGCAGATAGCCCATGTCGGCGACTCTCGAGCTTATCTAATTCGGGATGGCGTCACAAAAGTCCTTACCCAGGACCACTCCGTGGTCATGGAGATGGTTCTCAAAGGTCAGCTCACCCCCGAGCAATTCAAGAACAGTCCTTTCCGGCATTATCTGACCCGCTGCGTCGGTCATTCAGGCAAGGTGGAAATCGATCGCACTCCGGTCGAGCTTCATCCGGACGACCTGATTATTCTTTCGACCGACGGACTCTCTGCGGTTCTCGATGAAGAAGCGATTTTCAATGAGCTGAGGGGTCTCGATACTCCCAAAGAAATTTGCGATGCACTTCTCAAGTCCACGTTGGACGGAGGCGCACCGGACAATGTGACAATTCTTGCTGTCAAATACAGCGCGCAAAAAGAAAAGTCAAAGAAGAAAAAAGAAAAGAGCAGCGAAGACAAAGCTCAGGTCAACCGCTAGAATTTTCTAGTAGAATATTCAGCGCAAGCAAGGGTTGAGCACCATACTTGGTGGCACAACACCTCGGACTACAGGCATGATTTCGCAGCCGGAGAAAATTTATGGCGACAACTTTTAGAAAGCTTCTCAACCTCAACAACGAGGATCAGAGCCTGGCGAACAGTACTCTCATCGTTGTAGATGCGCAAAGAGAATATCTCGACGGCAACCTGCCGCTCTCAGGCATCGACAAAGCACTAGATCAGATTTCGCACATTCTCTACCGCGCGCGCAGCCTCGGCACCAACATTATCCATGTGCAGCATTTTTCCGCCAAAGGGGCTCCGCTTTTCAATCCGGACGAAAAGTTTGTCGACATTATCGACGAAGTGAAGCCGATCGGCACTGAGCCGGTCATTAAGAAAAACCTGCCTGACTCTTTTGCCGATACTGACTTGGACAAGCGCATAAAGAGCTCCGGCAAGAATGATTTGGTCGTTGTGGGATTTATGACGCACGCGTGCATAAGCGCAACGGTGCGGTCGGCGCTGAACTACGGGTACCACACGACAGTAGTTGCAAACGCCTGCGCCACCCGCGATCTGCCCACAGTGCAAAGCAATGACGTCATTGCAGCCGGCACCGTCCATGATGCCACGATGGCAGCACTCTCGGATTTATTTGCGCGAGTGATTGCCGACGATAAAGCGCTTAAAGATTGAACTGCCGCTTAAGTTGCTCTATTTAAGCGCCTTTGGCGATGCCTTCAATTCGACAGGAATCAAATACTCCATCTTGCGGCTTCTCAAAAAATCGTACAGCGACTTTTGCAAGTCGACGTCGCCTTCTTTTGCAATAGGCGTAAACTTTCCTACTCTGTGAATGCGAGCCTCATTGTCAGCCTGCATCTGCGGCTTTCCAGCCACATCGAATCGGCGGGTGGAAGCGACCATTTTGATTATGTCGTCTTGCACAGGTTCGTAGTTGGTGACGCTCTCTTGCTGAAACGCTTCAACGATCTCTTTTGAAGCACGCTGCACTCGCGCCGCTGCCACCATACTCCTGAAGCTGACAGCTTGTTCGCTTTGATTGGTGAAGTCCTTGCTCAAGACCTGATGGTATTCGACAAATTCAGGGAAATCAGTGGCGGAAGTATAGGGAAGTTTCAAATAATGCCAGATGCCGCCTCGTCCATCTCGCTGTGTTCCGTAGGAAAACCTGCTTTTTGCCTTGAAGTTGAAAGGCGTCTGAGCGGAAGCTCTGTTGCTGACGAGATCCTGACGCAGAGTGGCGGTTTCCGTATCGGCAAACCAGGTCCCAGCCAGCCATTCCGGAATGCGAATCCAGGTGCTTTTGGCGCCGTCTTTTTCAGTTTCACTCCAGACTGTGCCCGGCAAATACTTGCTGGGTCCCAACTTCTGACTGTGCTCGATACCGCCTTGAACATACTTTTGCGCAGTCGCCGCCTGACCGCCGAATAACGCGCCAGAGATAAGCAATGAAATTGCAGAAGCATAAAGGAACTGTCTTTGCATCCGGACTTTCTCCTCGACCTTTTCCTCGACCGGGAAACCCAAAATACGTCCCCGTCAATCGGCACATGATACTTCCATCGGCTTAATTGCGCCAGAGATATATACAGCAAAAGGGCGACGCCTGGCGCCGCCACATAATGCCTGTATCCATTTTTCCTTATCGGAAAATTGTTATTTCTCGTTTATCCCAACTGTCTTGCCTTCCGACAACAATCGTTTCAACACCGGCATTCCGTCTTTGGCAAGAGAGACTTCGGCGGTCAGGTTCTCGAAATTGACGTTGTTGCCGGTTCCTTCGGGAACATAGAATTTCTCGATTCCTGTCGTAATCGACGGCGGAGAAATCGCGCCGTTGTTCACGGTTGCTCTCATGACTGCCTCATTGTCAGCCAGGGATTTGGGAAGTGTCTTGCTCGCTTTGGTGGCACGCCAATAATCCCCGTCCTTTTTCAAAGTGAGATATGCTGTTTCGCCGGCCTTGAAGTCTTTGACGCTGACTTTGTTTCCGACATCATATGTAATCGCGACATAATCACCTTTGAACATATCTCTCGGGTCATAGCTGTGGCATTGCAAGGTGACCGTCTTCCCAAAGGCAAGTGTTTGAGCGTAGGGAAAAGCAAAAGCAAAGAGCGCTCCCATTTGCGCTGTGACAATCAATCCTAAGAGTGCCGCACGTTTAGCACCGCCCGGCTGCCTGGGAGGCGAAACCGGAATGGCAATCGCGTCCTGAATCTGGGACGTCTCTGTGTTCATCCCGTCAATTTCCTTACAGTCTGATTCCTTATAACTCGTTTCCATCATTTCCTTATCCTCGTATGTGTGTTACTGGAGTCTCCGCTCTGAAACCGCCCTCACATGGCTCATGGATTTAGCAAGAGCAGTAAAAGAGCAAATCATCAGAACGAGGCCCACTCCAAATGCAATCCCAGAGCCGGTTAAGGCTCCTCCGGGTGCACCGGCAATAAAACTCAATGCAAAAATAGTAAGTGAGGCAACCGGTAAGAATTGAATGAAGCGGTTCTCTACTGATGATGCGAAATAGAACAGGTAAAAAAGATTAGCGATCAAGAATGTGCCGTAGGTGACGACTTTATCTTCGCCGCCGCCACAGCAGCAGAAGAGGCAGACGGCGCCCATTGTTGCCACCCCGGCGATGATTGACCAGATGCTTTTGCTTGCCGGTGATTTGATGAGGCAAGTAAGTAGACCCAGTGTAAGCAAGGCGCCGACTTGCACGCGCACCAGCGAAACTTTCTCGAAAAAGTAGCTGGATGAGTACTCGCTGAGCAGCAACGCCAGCGAACCTAGAACGCACGCGTGTGAAACGAGAAGATAAGGCATTGCCATAACCTGCCAGCGTTTGCTGTAGTCATGGAAAAGATGCATGATGAAGCAGCTCAGTCCAAAAAATAGCACGACAAATTCATCGACTTTGTTGTTGTGGAAATCGATGGTTATGACGAGAGAAACAAGACTGGCTACCAGAGCCACCTGGCTGCGCGTGAAATAAGCGCAGACAAGCGAGCTTGCGATGCATAAGGGAAGCAGTAAATCGCAGGGCGTGGAATTGCTCTGACGCTGCATAACACAATAGAAAGTGATTCCGGCGCACAAAATGGCAGATGGATACGAACGGAACAGCAGGATCAAAGGAACTATTCCAAGGGACCAGAGCATAAGCTCAGGTTGGTTTCCGGTGATATGAAAGTGCTGCGAAATCAAAATTGCGGCGCCGCCAAAAAGAGTGCAGGCAAGAAAAACAAGCGTCTCAGATGCGATAGTTTTGAGAGGAGATTTGCCTTTTAGGCGAAACGCAGCAATGCAGGAGCTTAGCATCATGGCGAGAATTGCCAGCCCTTTGACCTGCACGGATACGCCTTGCCAGTTGGAAGAAATGAGCAGCAGAATGCCTGCGGCCACTACAAAACCGCCAGTGAAAAGCAAGACCAGAAATCCATGCTGCCTGCCGCCTTCAAGAGAATATCTGGACAGAATTTCTTCCGCCTGCGCCCTGTTGAGGATGTTCTCTTCCTGCCAGCGGGAAATTTCGTTTTTGAGAAACTCGTAGCGTGCCCTGGGGATCGGGGTTTGCAGGTTCGGGCTGGGGATAAATTGCTGCATACTGGCTCTCGGTCTCGACTTGAAGGATTCACAGGAAGGGCGCGCGTTCAAATAAGGACGCAAAATGAGCTGGCGCCGTGGAATTAATCTTTCGATTGGGTATCACAGTAGGGTATTGCCGTGTGCTTTCTCGACACCAGCGTGCCCTTACAGCCATTATGCGCGAGTGCCCTCTTCGGCGAACTGGGGTAAATCCCAGGTCCTACTCAGCGGTCCTCCTGAGGACAACAACAATGACTTTGATAGAGTAGCGAAAGCTCAAGCAGTGCACCAGGAAATCTTGTAAGTTGAATTTGTCTCCGGCAAATTCGGTATTCCTCAATAACGAGGCTTTCCTTGATAAAGAGAGAATCCAAATTACACGACGAAACCACCAAGAAAGTCGACATTGTCGTCTCTCGAAATGTCGCTGGTCTCGGCGGCGACGAGGAGGATGAGTGTGAGGTGGACGGCGCGGATGAAACTTTGCTGCTCGAGAAAGATGCAAAACGCACGTCATCGAAGAAGAAAAAGGCTGCCGACGCGCTCACATTTGCTGTCATAAACGGACGATACGAACTGCTCGGTCTGGCCGGTCAGGGCGGCATGGCTTCCGTCTACAAAGCTCGAGATTTGAGGGACAACAAAGAAGTAGCGGTCAAAGTGCTGGATCGCGACCTGGCGAATATGGACAGTGTGCTGGAGCGTTTTCAGAAGGAAGTTGCCGCCGCCTCAGCAATGGCGCATGAAAACCTGGCTGCCGTTTACGATTCCGGCGTCACAGAAGACGGGCGACCTTTCATTGTCATGGAATACATGCGCGGGCAGACTCTGGCGCAACTGTTGAAAAAACGCGCCAAACTCTCGTTGAACGAATTTGCAGACATATTTGTCCAGGTGGCTAAAGGATTGGCGCACGCGCACAGACGCGGCGTCGTGCATCGAGACATCAAGCCCAGCAATATCATGCTCTACACAGACGCTAAAGAAAAATTGGGCGTCAAGCTTCTGGACTTCGGTATCGCCAAGTCGCTTGCCGATATCGATGAAACTTCATTGCACCTGACGCACACAGGGCAAGTGATAGGAAGTCCTTTCTACATGAGCCCTGAGCAGTGTCGAGCACTGCCTGTCGATACACGCAGCGATATCTATTCGCTCGGATGCGTGATGTTCGAAGCCATCACCGGCGGTGTGCCTTTCAAGGGCGAGACTGCGCTCGACACTCTTTACAAACATATTCATGAACCGGCTCCACGAGTGAGAGCCAATGTTCCTAAGTTGAAGGCGGCTGAGATTCTTGCCTCTACGATTGAAACGACTTTGATGAAACAGCCGGAGGCGCGCTATCACACCGCAAGAGAGTTGGGAAAAGATCTGGCGAAACTGACGAGCTGGGATGATTTACCGTCTGAATTAGAGTTTGATTCAGAGCCGCGCAAGACGGAGCCGATCAAAGAGAAATCTCGCTTCAACGTCGCGGGCATTGCAATCACCACCGCAATCGGTCTTTCCATGCTGGTTTGCGGCACGATGATATCGAATTTCTCAGAGGGACCTTCTGCACAAACACCGGAGTTAGCCGTAGCCGACACCTCGCTCAAGCTGGATGAATTGTGGAAACTAAGCGAGAAAGAACTTGACGATCAGCGCTACGATGAAGCCGTGAAATACGCGCAGCGCGCGGAGCACGTAACAAAGCGCGCCTCGAAAACTTTGCCGCATGCGGTCAGTATGCTGAAAACAGCAATGGCTCTCTATCAAAAAAATCTCTTGTCCCCGCAAGTCGATGAAGGGCAGCGGGATAAGGATATGAATGTTGTACAGGAGAATTTGCGAAAGTCGCTCGCCATCTTCAATGAGTATCTCGACAAAAACAGTGCGAAGTCGACCGAAGAAATCATTTCAGCGCTCGGCTCGCACAAGCTTCCGTTTTTGAATCGCTATTACTTCGAGGCAAACGGTCAGCTTGCAACGGTTTTGGCTGACGACTATCGCGAACACTCGGAAGAAGCGAAACTCTTGTTCAACAAAGTAAACGACCTATTTTTGCTGCGTTCCGAGACGACTCATTTTCCGGAAGCTGAAGCAAAGCAATATCTTCAGTCTTTGACCAACCTATATTTCGCCGACAAAGATTACCTCAATGGCGCGCGCATCCAAACCAATATTTCCGAAATCTGGAACGAGCGTTTAATCGACCCGACAAGCGACCCCAACGCCAATGCATCCTTCGCCGGCACCTGGATCTCGCCTTACAAGAAGACGGATTCGAACATGCATTTGTCTCTGAAGCAGGAAGGCGACCGAGTTTTCGGTGACATCACCATGGCGGTTTTACCCACCAGGGCAATCTGGAAAGGGACAGTCTCCGGCGTTCTTTCGGACAACACGTCATCTGCAACTTTCAACCTCACTGGCACCAATTCCAATTATGTTGCCGATAATTCTTCAAAAGGCGGCTCCGAATCCAAAGCGAAGTCCTCTATTCAAGGCGAGCTTAGCCTTACACGATACAAAAACCTCCTTATAGTCAGGTTGTACAATTGGTCCGGCGATGAAAACATTACGCTGTCTTATGCCGAAGTTCTTCAGCTAAAACCGAACAAGCGCTCGGCGGACAAAAAGCATTGACAGCAGGCATCACGTTTACCAAAACAACATTCACGGGGCTTTAGGGATGTCGGCTGAAACTGGAAATAAAGCATCTGGCGCCTTTGATCAGATCAAGGAATTCGTACTTATATTTGGCGGCAATTTTGTAGTTCTCATTCTTTTGCTTGTCGTTGTGAACTATTTCCTTGCTCCATTCGACATCAAGTCGCACTTGGATGCCGTCAGTCAAGAAATTCATCAACTCAGACAGGATATCGGCACCATTGCCAGAGATGTTAGAGAGCTGAAGGCTCATGCTAACGCGGCAAAAGCTGCCAAATAGCCTTCGATCGGGCTCAAACTTTCGAATTAATTGCAAAATAGCTTTCACACTGGGAACGCTTGACGCTCCTTGCCGGTCACAACCAGCAAATCGGCAAAGGGCAGGCAATTCAGGCGCCAGGTGAAAGCATGAAGAAAGATATTGTACTTATAACAGGCAGCAGCGGTCGCATCGGCAGGGCGCTGGCCAAGGCGCTGCACGAACGCTGCACCATAATCGGATTCGATAATGAAGGTCCGCCATTCCCGCCCAAGGACGTCGATTGGCTGTTCGTGGACATTACCTCCGACGAAAGCGTGCAAAATGCACTGCATATCGTCGAGTTTCGCTATGGCAGAAAAATCGCCTCGGTGTTCCATTTTGCCGCCTATTACAGCTTCTCCGACGAATCGACTGAGAAATACGACAAAGTGACCGTAGAAGGCACTGGTCGTCTTTTGAGAGAACTACAGCGTTTCGAAGTAGAGCAATTTGTTTTCTCCAGCACGATGCTGGTCCACAAACCAGTTTCCCCGGGCGAAATCATCACCGAAGAGTCGCCTTTGGAAGGCAGTTGGGCATACCCTGAATCGAAAATTAAGACGGAAAAATTGATAGCGGATTTCGATGCGCGGATTCCCATCGTCAATCTGCGCATCGCCGGAGTTTACGACGACCGCTGCCACTCGATTCCTATCGCCAATCAAATAAAGCGCATTTACGAAAACGAAATCACCAGCATTCTTTATCCGGGCGACACCAATGTCGGACAGTCGTTTCTCCACATGGATGACCTCGTTGACGCTTGCGTCGCCATCTACGAAAACAGGAAGCAATTGCCTGACCCTCTGACGCTTTTGTTGGGAGAAGAGGAAACTCTTTCTTATGGCGAGTTGCAAGAGATGATAACGCAGTTGCTCTTTCACGAAGAGTCTTTCATAAGCCCGATACCGAAGCCGCTAGCGAAGGCCGGAGCATGGGTCCAGGACAAGCTGGGCAACAGCTTTATCAAGCCATGGATGATCGATCACGTCGACGATCACTACGCATTGGATACGAGCCGCGCCAAGATTTTCCTCGACTGGC
>JADYYD010000204.1 GCA_020853845.1 Candidatus Melainabacteria bacterium | reverse complement strand
TGGGGGTGAGTTTCGCCTTTTTGAGCGCTTCCATGCCGGACATGCGCTTTCCTTCGAAGAATGCTTCGCCTTCACCAATGAGGACGAGCGCCAAATGGGAAAGGGGGGCGAGATCTCCGGATGCTCCAAGGGAGCCTTTCTCCGGGACGACCGGATGGACGCCGCGGTTGAGCATGTCGAGCAGCAGGTCGACGACTTCGATGCGGATGCCGGAGTAACCTTTCGCCAGAGCATTGGCTCGCAAAAGCATGATTGCCCGCACGGTTGCTTCGTCAAAAGGCGCGCCGACCCCGGCGGCATGGCTTAGAAGGAGGTTGCGTTGCAACTGCGACGCGTCCTCTTTCTTGATGACAACATCCTTAAATTTACCGAAGCCGGTAGTAATGCCGTAAACGACCGCTCCTTCATGAAGAAATTTCTCGACCACTTCCCTGCTCTTGGAAAGTTGCTCGGTTGCCATAGCCGAAAGTTTTACGGTGGCGGATGCCTGCGCTACGCGGAAGACGTCTTCTAATGTCAGACGGTGGCCGTCTATCTGCAGGGTGGCGGCGGAAGGTTTTGCGGTGGTGACCATGCTTGGATGTCCTGAAAGCGCCCTATGGCAACGGTCCATAGAAAACGTTCTATGAATGTTACCAGCCCTTATGGCGCCGGACTGTCTTGCTAATGATGCTTGAATCTTGAGCTTCTTGACATCGGAACAAAACCCGACTGTTAACGTCTTTCACTGCTTAAATCCACTTTCATTTAATATGCCGCTTCCAGCAAGGTCACTGCGGCGCATTTGGCGGTAAAAGCTAGTGAAAATCAGGGTTTGTGGCACCTAAGTGCATGGTAAGATGAAGTTGACAATGTTGTCAAAGCATTGGTACGTCGGTCTTCGTGTATTCGCAGGGAAGCAGCTTCCCGGTCGCTATGAAGAGTAAAGGAATGAACTGGTCGACTCCGGCAAAGCCTAGAGACAGAAAGCTTATGCGCTTTTCTGCGCTTGCGTTTGTAGCAGCTAGCTTGTTCATGGTTGCGCCGCCTTCCTTTGCCGTCGCTGACAATGACAGCAATTTGGCGAAGCTCGAGGAAAAGTTTTTCCAGCATACATATCCGAAAGAGTCTATCGATCAGCGTTTGGACCGCATCGAGAAAACGGTTTTCGGAGAGGCCAAAGATGGAGACGAAGGCGCGCGCTTGTCAGCTCTGGTACAAGCCGTTCCCAATCTGAACAGCGCCTCCGATGCGGCGCCCACGCAAACGGCGCGGGGCGGCGGTGCGCAAGGCGGTCGAACCGGAAGTCCTGCCGCGCCCGCAGCGGCACAGGAAGAAGAAGACGCGGAACCGGCGCCTATCGGCAACTATCCGGCCATTGATGCTATCGAAAGAAAAGCTTTCGCCGGTAAGACCTATTCCCAAGAGCCGGTCAACCAACGCCTGGCAAGATTGGAGACCAAGTATTTCGGCAAGCCTTCGGCTGGGAACGATTTAACCGATCGAACGGACAGACTGAAAGCGCAATCCGGCGTAGACGTCACCAAAAACGCTCCACTCAATGCTGATTGGGCTGATGAAGACGACGAAGATCCAACCAATATTGCGCCACCACAGCCGGTGGCAAAGCGGGGAGGCGACAGGCAAAGTTTCAGCGGACACAACTATGCCGATTCTTTCCGAAAAGCCGGTATGATCCCGCAAACGAGCATTCCCAGCAGTGGAATGTATGGCGGCATGGGTAGTTCCGGCAGCTCCGGAACCCGCATGGGAATGGGCTCTTCCAGTGGTTCTTACGCAAGCGGCTCAGGCATGTATGGTGGTTCTGCGCCTGCTCCCAGAAGTCGCCCACCCATAACATCGCAAGATTTCGAAGATGACGACGATGATGATTTCCCGCCTCAGCGAACGGCTCAGGCTCCACGTACTGCTCCGAACATAGCATCGGCTGCGCCGCGTGCTGCCGGAATGGGGCTGAATACGCAAGTGACGCTCATGGAAAATGAAGTGTTCAACAAAACGTTTCCCAAGGATCCGTTGCCCACTCGTTTGCATAGATTGGAACAGGCTCTTTATCCGCAAGAAAAACCGTGGACAGACAGATCATTGCCGGAGCGGGTCAATCGTTTGGCTGCAGTAGTCCAGATTTCACCTGCTGGTGGAGCGGCTGCCCCGCGCGTTGCGCAAAGCCCTCAACCTGCACCCAATTTCAATGATGACGACGGCTATCCTCCCACGGCTCCATCGCGTCAGCGCAGGGGTAACGGCGGCCTTGGCAAGATCATCAATTCAATCGGCAATTTGATCGGTGGCGGATTCGTGGGCGGTTATCCTGTCCAATCCGGCAACGTAGTTACCGATCCTCGCACCGGATTGTTGATGGATACAGTCACTGGCAATTTGATTGATCCTGCAACAGGAATGGTGATTGGTCAAAGAAGCGTGCAAAGATATGGCACCGGATTTGGTAGCGGCGTCGGAACATTCGGCAACGGATTTTCCACCGGCGGATTCGGCATCGGCACAGGTGGCATGCGCTTCGGCACTGGCGGAATGGGCATGCCCATGGGTGGCTACGGTTTTGGTGGAGGCATGTGGCCCTGACCACGGCTGAAAGTTAGAGGTTTTGCGTGATTCTTGTTCTTGGCGGTTCTGGTTTGCTTGGAAGCGCTATCTTGAAGCACCTCCAGCAGCAGCGATATCCAGCTCGCGTTCTGACGCGCGGAATGGGCGATTGGCAAAGTTCGAATCTGCCCAACCTGAAAGCGATGGGAGTAGAGATTGTCGTCGGCGATATGACCAATCCTGATGTGCTCGGCAAAGCAATCAATGGATGCACGGGTGTGATTCATGCCGGCGGAAGCATGCTTCAGACATCGCCGGAAGAAATGAAAAAGATTCACCTGGATGTTGTTTCGGAATTGGCAAGACTGTCCGAACTCGGTGGCGTCCAGCGTTTCATTCAGGTCAGTTGTCTTGGTTCGTCGCAATATTCCGACTGCGCGATGATGCGATACAAGTGGGAAGCGGAGCAGGTAATCAAGGAAGCCCCCTTTTACTGGACAATCTTTCGTCCTTCTTATTTCTTCGACGACACTTTTCCTTTCTTGAATATATTGATGCCGGTGCTCAAGCTGAAACCGTTCATTCCGGTTCCAGGCACAGGTCTTTCAGAAATTGAGCCCATCTGCGTGGATGATGTTGCAAATCAGATAGTGCAAAGCCTTTACAACCGGAATGCTGTCAGCAAGGTCTATGAATTGGGCGGGCCTGTCACCTACACCATGCTCGAATTTATCGATCTCGTAAAGCATTACATGAAAATCAAAACCCCGATAATGCACGTCCCCACTGAGAGCGCGGGCAAATCAGCCAAGTTTTTCGGCAAGATTCTCAAGAACATGCACACTGATTTGATCGGCTTGATGACAGTAGATTCCAGATGTTCCGAAGAGGAGCTGGAGCTGCCGGCGCCTCTTTCCGAGCGGACTCTTGAAGAGGCCCTGCCGAGAATTATCAAAAAACTTTAGTATTTGGCGGACCAACCGAAACAATGGATAAGGCACGGCTGAGCCGAATATGCTAAATTCACTGGAATCTTAGACTGGGATCTCTTAAGCGCAGGGGCGAGGAAGTTCAGATGATTAGACTCGGCAAACCGGTTCAATTGCTCGAGTGGGGACAGGGGACGAATACCACCAATCAAGTTTGGACGGTTTTCGCCGAAGGCTCGATCGAAGGAAAGCCGCGCACAACGGACGGCGTTACCGACGTGGTCGTTGCCATTAACGGCAAATTCGACAAAAAGAATGGCGGCGATGACTACGTCAAAATCATGCAGCAAGGTGAAGGCATGACACCGGCTTCGCAGAAGTGGGGTGAAGTGGCGATGGGCACACTCAGCAAAGTTGATGCCAGCGGCGGAAAAACGCTGGTTCACATTGCGCTGCGCGGCGCAACCAAAGTCGGCAAGCTCGTTCAATAGTTGGAGCTGAGTTCAGTCGGAATTTGCGGAATTAGTTTTTGAGCGGGAGAGGCTGTGCTTCTCCCGTTTTTCTTCTTTCTCGATGTATTGTTTCAGTTGTCCGACCACTTCCTTTTGAACGAACTTAAGAAAGAAAGACACCATCGATGGTGGCACGATCGTGCCCGCATCTACGTGTAAAGTATAAGTCAGATTGGTTTTGCCGCCGTCAACCGCATCGAGATGCCAACTGCCGTCAACGTGTTTGAAATTGCCGTCCAACTGTTTCCAATTCAAACTCTTCGGCCCTTTGGTTATGCAACTGACAGTATGCTGCATTTGATTTTTGACGAACATTTGCGGTTTGAGGCAGGTTTCAACAAAAATGTAATCGCCTTCTTTGCGTGTCACTGCCGATGTTTTGATGCGTTTGAAGATTGCCGGATACTCTTCAAAGCTGACAATTGTTTTCCAAACTCGAGCCGGTTCTGCTGCAATCGTGATACTCACAGAAGACTCCGCCATGCCTTTGGGCATCTTCCTGCCCGGCTCATAGACGGGCATCTGCACTTCGTTGGAGTCCTTCGGCGTCTCTTCAGCAAGAACCTGTGCTTGCCATGAAAAAACGCCGGCGCAGAGAGCTGCGCTTAAAAGTGCGACTATGCAAACTGTTTTAACAGCTTTCAATAAATTCACCGGGCGACATTAGAGTCTATACCACGAAGTGAATGGGCTGATGTCGATCACTTTGCCTACCTTGCCAGTCAAGACCTGCGCTTTGCCGACGCCGCAACGTTCATTTATCCTGCCAAGCGGATCGATGATTGCCGATGGGCCGGTGTTTGCTGCGAAAACAAAAAAGCGGCGGTTCTCAACGGCGCGCATGACGGAAGTTGCGAGCATCTGCTCGCCTATCAAAGAATCGTGAAACCACGCCAGATCGCTAATATTAACGAGCGCTTCCGCGCCTTGTCTGACTGTAGACGCCACTTCTTCCGGTGCTATCGTTTCGAAACAAATCAGTGGTCCGATGCGCAGGGATGCAAAGTCGAATACTTCGGGTTGGGCGCCCGCATTAAAACCTCCTCCTGCCGGAGTGTTTGTCATGCGTCTTGCCCAGTCGGGCAGGAGTTTTAAGAACGGCGGCGCATATTCTCCAACCGGGACGAGATATCTTTTGTGGTAAATATTGCCCAGTATCTCGCCACCACTGGTGATGCCATAGGCGGAGTTGTATGGGCGACCTTCTTTGTCGGAATCCATAGCGCCAACGACTATATCGGTGCTTCTGCTCGCAGCCAGATCTTTGAGAAGACGTTGCATCGACTTTTCGCTCGAAAGGTAGATGGGAAGGGCGCTTTCCGTCCAGATGGAAATGCCTTTAGGAGCCGATGCCATCAAGTCTCTGTGAATGCGATAGAGATCTTCTCCACTGTATCGCCGTGTCGTTTTTTGCATGTCGATGTTGATGTTTTGCTGCACGACACTTACAGGAATGTCGGCGACATAGTTCAACGTAGTTGATTGATAAAAGCCAAAGGCAATCACTCCGGTCAATAGACCTGCCACGGCAAGATACTGATAGAGTGCGGTTGTACGAGAGGGCGCCTGCAGCGCTGTGACACCTTCGATCTTCGAGAAGCTGGCAATTAAAGTGGCGAACGCCGCATTGCACATAACCATCAGGTATGACAGGCCGATACCACCGATGATACTAGCGATTTGAATCACCGAGATCATTTTGTATTGTGTGTATTCCAGCATGGCAAAGGGAACGCCCAGTGCCGGGTGCGCGTTGCCCAGTTTGTTGACGATTAGAACCCAGAGCAGAGGGATGATGAAAAACGCCGGAAGTTTGGTGAGCTTTTTAGACCCCTCGGGCAGAAAATGACCGGTTGTCGGAACCAAATAGGCAGCCGCTGAGAATAAACCGACGATCAATCCCTGATGAACTGAGATGACCAGCCAGGCGAGGCCAGCCAGAAGCCAGCCCTGCCAATTGTTGAAGCCGAGCCAGTCCAACGGCTGCAGTCCGAGGTACCAGTTTTGATATACAAGGTTGTATGCGGTGCCAAATACGGTGCCGCAAGCAAATGCTTGCCAGATGCTTTTGCTGGATGCCGTAAGAAGCAGCAAAGGCGCAAGCGCGAACCAGGCTAGAAGTGAGAACGAGAAAGTGAAGCCGATGCCCGGTATTTGAGGCAGCGTAATTCCGGGCGCGGACAAACCCAGCAAAGCGCCGGACGCTATTGCCAAAACAAGATTGGAAGGCCACCTGAATTTGATCTGCATCTTCCGAATTATAGATTCTTTGGCCGCACAAACGCGTTTGCATATTTCAAAGGGAGCGACTGGCGCTCCCTTCGGATTGAGGATGTAATTCGCATCGGTTGTTAAGCCGATTGCTTTTTTAGCTGCGTCTTGCGCTTATGGCGCTTTCTTCGCCAATTCGGCTTTGACACGCTGCTCGATTTCTTTGAGCATGGCTGGATTTGCTTCCAGGAATGTTCTTGCCTGGTCGCGTCCTTGGCCGATGCGCTCTTCTTTGTAGCTGAACCAAGTTCCGGATTTCTTGACGATTTCCAGCTCGGCGGCCGTATCGAGCAAGCATCCGGCGGAGTTGATTCCGCGACCGTAAATGATGTCGAACTCAGCGATCCGGAAAGGCGGAGCCACTTTGTTCTTAACCACTTTGACTTTGACGCGGTTGCCGAATTCGACGCCGTCCTTTTTCAAGGTTTCGATCTTGCGAATATCAAGACGAACGGATGCGTAGAATTTGAGCGCGTTTCCGCCGGTGGTGGTTTCGGGGTTGCCGTACATCACGCCGATCTTTTGGCGCAATTGGTTGATGAAGATAACCATGGTGTTGGTCTTGCTGACGATAGCCGTCAACTTTCTCAACGCCTGGCTCATCAAACGAGCTTGCAAGCCGGGCAGGCTGTCACCCATTTCGCCTTCGATTTCAGCCTTGGGAACAAGAGCTGCTACCGAATCGATAATGACCAGGTCGACTGCGCCGGAGCGCACCAATTGCTCGGTGATTTCCAGAGCTTGTTCGCCGGTGTCCGGCTGCGAGATAAGCAGCTCGTCTACATTGACGCCCAGTGCTTTGGCGTATTCCGGATCCATGGCGTGCTCAGCGTCAACGATGGCTGCGATGCCGCCCATTTTTTGGATCTCGGCAGCAACGTGCTGAGCCAGGGTTGTTTTACCGGAAGATTCCGGTCCGTAGACTTCGATGATTCTGCCGCGCGGCAAGCCGCCGACGCCCAGAGCTACGTCCAGGGAAAGCGCGCCTGTCGGCACAACTTCGATAGCCTGGTGACGCGAATCGCCCAGACGCATAATCGAACCTTCGCCATAGGCTTTCTTGATTGAGTCAAGAGCCATGCCCAGTGCTTTCAATCTTTCCTGCGGTGGTGCGGAATCTTTTCCTTTGTCCTTGCCGTTTTGCTCGGCGTTGTTTTTCTTATCCATAGCCTTTTCTGTGTTTTTTTCGGGCGCGGACTTTTCTTTTTCTTTGGTCGCTACTGCCATTACTATTCTCCTTTAGATTTTGCTGTACCCGAGCATTCCACAGCCGATTGTGACGTTGGATAGACGGTCCTTGCACACGATGGGGCCGGTGCAAAACCTAATAGTCATGCGGATTGCCTTATTCACACACCAAATCAGATTATAGCCGCTACAAAGACGCGGAGCGTATTAAAAGTGGCTCCGTGACCGGATGTCGGCCGTTTTTATATGTCACTGAGATCGAGTGCGTATGCTCTGAGTGTGTTCGACGCCTGGTTTGTAACTGGGAGTTCAAAACGGATTCCTGGATTTTCGAATTGCCGGTGCCAACCAGCACCCGATTGGGCTTTTTGTTTTAAAGCCGGGTGCAAGGGTATAAAAAGGTTGGCTACCCAACAATTTATATAGGGTGCTTGTTAATTACAGACGTAATTCGTCGCCGATCAGTTCAATTTCGCCGGCACATTTTATCTGGTGAATTTTGAGGCGGACTTAGGACACCTGAATCTGGTATTTGGACTGAATTTTGGAGGCAGGTGGCAATGAAAGCTGCGCCTAAGGCGTTCTCAATCCGGCAGAGCGACTTGTTCGAGTCCTTCAATCCGGTTGAGTTGGGCAGGCTGCTGGGCATTCTGGAAGAGCTCGAGCTGCCGAAGCATCACATGGTTTTTTCGCCCGGAGCTCCATCCGAGGCCATCTATTTTATAGAGAAGGGACGGGTCCGGCTGACCAGGCTGTCGCCTGAGGGCAAGACGGTCATCCTGGCGCTTTTGGGGCCTGGTGACATGATTGGCGAAGCTTCCTGGGAAGCGGGCGAACACGACAGCTATGCCGAAACGCTGGAAGAGTCGCGCATATATCAAATCAGCCGTGAGGCCTTCCAGAACTTTATTCGAGAGAACCCGGAGTTCGGCTTGCGTTTGATTC
>JADYYD010000203.1 GCA_020853845.1 Candidatus Melainabacteria bacterium | reverse complement strand
GCATAATCTTTCGGCAGAGCATTGAGGTATTTTGTGATGTTGTTGGTAATGTCGTTGGTTGCCGGACCGCCGAAGTGCGGAATGTATTTGATGCCGCAGTATTCAGGCGGGTTGTGACTGGCGGTAATTTGCAGAGCGCCGCATGTGGGTTCGTTCTGTGCAGCATAGGCGATGCAGGGTGTGGGGATGTCGCGCTCGGCCATGCGAACGGAAAGACCCATGCTGGCAAGCATTTGTCCGGCGCGTTCGGCGAACTTGTCGGCAAGAAAGCGAGTGTCGTATCCGATTAAAATCGGCAACTTTTCTGTGGATGATTTGTCGTTGAGTTTGTATTCTTCCTTGACGTGCATTCCCACGGCATATGCGACGCGCTCTACGTTTTCGAACGTGAACTGATCCGCGATGATTGCTCTCCAACCATCCGTTCCGAACTTGATTTTCTCGGTCATTTACTAACCACTCCCTGACTTCAGCAATTCGAGATACTCGCGAACGGCTTGCCAGGCAGTTCCTGCTTGCCAGCGATTGCGATACTTCTTGTCGACCGCGCGGCTGGCCGGCGGCCACACTCGAGACGGTCTCAAATCTTCGATTGCTTCTTCTGAATTGAATTGCACGCAGGAGCCGTCTCTGCCGTACAGTCTGATTTCTTCCTGCACGACCGCGCCCGCGGAAGGTGGGTAACAGCCTTCGCTTTCATCGAATTCGCGCAGGTCCATGCTTTGAAAACGCGTCACCATGCGAAAGCCGTCGTAGGCAAAGACAGCCGTAATCGCGGTCCATTGACCGTCTTCGTCGACCATCTGGCGGCGTTCTACATGCAGCCCGCGTGCCAGGTCGATGCTCCAGAATTGCCCGTCTTTTCTGACGATAGAAAGGCGTCCAACGCGGTCGATAGCCATCGACTCACCGGCAGCCCGCACGCGTCCTTCCGGATCGTGCACGACAACTCCTTGTTTGTCGGACTCGCCGTAGGATTGAATTTTGCCGTCCTTATCGGTGCGCACGAAGAAGCGCAGGTGTCCATTCTCGTCGTAGCGCGTGCGCAGTACCGGACCCAGAGGAGAGCGGACTTCGATGACTCTGCCCAGCGAGTCCTTGATGATTTGTGCGCCGTTGTCCAATGTCTCGAGTCGGCGACCGGCAGGCAGAAATTGTGTGACCGGCGTTAGTGATTCGTCGCGAACTATTTTTTCTGCGACAGCTATGGACGGCATGGAAAGCAGGTCGTCAGCAGTTTCCGCCTCTTGCACGGTCGAGATCATGTTGCTCAAGAAACGTCTTGCTTCGTGCGCGTAAGTGTTGACTTCGCGAGTCTGCGCAATTGCTTTCGCAACGGCAGAAGTGCCGAACTCGGCTTCTTCGGTGGCGTAAAGGGAAACAGTTTCGATCTCGTCGAGAGAAAAAGCGATCGTATCGTCGTCATCATCCGCGGTGGCACAAGCTGAGTTTTCTCTGCCTGTATTCAACCAGGAGTTGAGCATCTCGTAGCTGGACGAACGCGCCGGAATCAAGTCTACAGGCGGCTTGGCGCACTGGACGAATTCAGGCGCGCGAGCGCACTGTGCTTCCGGTTCGAATGAAGCCTTGTCTCTTACCGATCCGGCTTCCAGAGTGAGCATGTCGGCAAGCCCTTGCAGCGCGCTTTCAGCAAGACCGAAATTGCGATTCGTCGCCGGAACAGGACTGGGCGGCTGCGCAGAAAAGTTGGGCGACCATTCGTCTTGCACCACTTTGGGGCGTTGCGGCGGCACGATTATCGAAGGAGCAATCGTGTGCGCAAACTTCGGAAGCTGCTCGGGGTCGAGAACTTCTCTATTCAGATCGCTTGCAGCAATCGCCAGGTAGTCAAGAAGCGCTTTCGGCTCTACGCATTCCGGCGCCGCGGCAAGCCGAATGCGTTCGACCGCATGCCCCAGCCCGGTGGGCTTTTGGGCAGTTGTTCTCACGCCTGAATGCAGTCCGGAATTAGAATTTGTTGCCTGGTTGCGCGAAGTCAGACGTCCTTTTGAACGCCCCATTGCTCTGAGTTGGTGGCGAGGAAAGCCAGTAAACTCCATGCTCAACGCCCTCGGCTGAGGCCTATATATTACTTTAGAAGCACTATTCGATCTCATTAACGCTTGCTAATCATGAGCTTTTAGCTGAGCTGTAGCTTGAGTACGGCTGCGCTAGGCGTGAACGCGGTTGCAAATCAGCGCAGCCCAGTCTGAAATTACTCATCATTCTTATGTGTTTTCAAACTCACGGAAGGAAGTCTTTAAGCACATCCGCGCCGGTCCCGAGCATAATCTCTTGCGGTGAAAATACCTCTTTGAAACCCTTTGGTATTTCAAACTCACTAGCCGGAACCTCCAGGGTATCTGCCTTTATGGTGTCCATTTTGATCGCGCCCGGACCTTCCATTCCGCTGTTTTTCATTCTAACGATCAGTCCACCCAGGTCTGGAACTGCCGATTGACGCGCCATGTGCTTGCAAACAGGCGCTGGAATTTTTGGATCGCGGAAGTAATAACAATCGATGTCATCGCTCTGATTCAGTCCCACTCCCAAACTGCTGTTTAAACCTTTGAGAGTGACCCTGGTCGTATCCATCCAGAGCACCTTTTCTTTCTTAGTGCCGACGGATTTGACCGGTCGGGTGGCGCTGGTCTGAACACCCACACCAATGGCACGATCCCACCAGGTGTCTTTCTGGCGCCTGCAAAAAGTTTTCGCCTCCTTGTTTATGAGGATATTTTTCCAGTGCGGCGCGTAGAGAAGTTGTGTCCATCCGCCGCGTTTCATAAAGACCGTTGCAGCGGTCGGTGTGAATTTCACTTCCATTTCGCCGACTATCGGATTTTTTTGAACAAAGTGACGGCATACTACGGTTCTTTCCTTAGCAAGGGCCGCGAGCGGAAACATCAGGAGTGCGAGGACTGCCACCATTGTCGATTGCATTTTCTTGGAGTTGAAAAACCTTCGCCAGCGCCAGATGCGGCGGAAAGTCCAGATGCTGCCTTCGATTGGAACTATTTTGCTTGCGCCGATGCGGGGGCGATAGTCGATGAAAAATTCCTGACAGTGGTAACCGAGCCTTTGCGGACCGATTTGCAATTCGACGGGAAGTGCCATTCCCTCAGGATCGAAGCTGATTTCTTGCAGCATTTGTTTTCTGTACGCGCGCATGCCGGTGTGCACATCGGTAGTCTTTGCGCCACACAAAAGGCGGGCCGTAAGCGCAAAGATGCGATTGGCGACAAAGTGCGAATATTTCATCGCCTCGGGTTTGCGTTCCATTCGCGAACAACTGACCAGGTCGGCGCCCGCATCCATGCGCTTCACTAATTCCTTCAGCACTTCAGTGGGATAAGTGTCGTCGCAATCGAGCGTGATGACATACTCTCCTGAGGCTTTCTTCAAACCCGCGTCCATCGCCCACCCGTAACCTTTTGGCGGCAGTTGGCGAACAACTGTACAGCCCATCGCCTCGGCGATGTCGGCTGTCCTGTCGGTGCTGCTGTCGACTACTACTATTTCCGCGCGCGGCAAAATCTGCCGAATGTCGTTGACGACCTTTTCGATTGCGCCCTCTTCATTGAGTGTGAGCAGAACGCATGACACTTTAGTTTCTGAATCGAGCGATGTCACACCGGCTCCTATGCATGTTCGTAAAATGCCAGTATATCCGCTCCCCGCCGAGCTTGCCCGAGTTTGAAAAGATAGTCGGCGCCAAGAATGCCTTTGAAAAGATGTGATGCCGTTTCGCTGAATAGCGATTTCATTTTGATGCCGTGCATCATTTCGTTGAGTGAGTTGGCGGAAAAATAGCGAACATGGTCAAGTTTGAAAGAGTAGTAATAATCGCCCAGTATCTCTGCTTCTTGGGCATTGAGATTGGGGGTGCGAACAACGATCAGCCCGTCGTCCGCGAGGAACTCTTTAAGCAAAGCAATAACAGCCCTTGGTTTTTCCAAATGCTCGATGACGTCGAATAATGTGATTAGTTGAAACTTCGTCCCTGCCGTATATTTGCGCAGATCTTCAACATGACCGTTCCAGGTGTCGTAGCCGAAAACATCTTTGCAGTGCTTGATTATGTCTTGGGACAAATCAATTCCGAAATGTTCGAAGCCGAGAGTTTCTGCTGCTTTTCGAAAGTATCCGACGCCCGATCCGACATCCAGCATTTTCACCTTTTCAGGTTTTGCCAGCCATTTTTCTTTCCGTGTTCCGGCATTATCCACAACCATATTTATGATGCGCCGAGCCTTCTCGAGGCGCCAGTCCATCTGAAGAACGTATTCTTTCATGCCATAATGTTCGCCGCCCTGCGGCGAGTAATAATTCTCATCGTAAATGATACTGTCGGCGGTGACAGGCTTCATTGTCTTCGCATCCACAAGCCAGGCGAATTCTTCTATTTCATTGCCGATCACCAGGTAATCGGCGTTGCCGCTTATCGAATACGCGAATACAGTGTCGGGTGTTTCGCCCTCCGGTCCGACCAATCCAGTGAAATCGAGATCGTGATTGGCTTCTCTTCTATTGCGCTGATGTTTGTAAAAGGTCTTGTTTACCGCTTCGAACAGGCAGGTCAGGCGCTCCTCTTCTTGCAGGTGGCTTAAGTTTCTGCCGAAAATTTGCTCGGACGCCTCAACAGTGTTTTCGATAAATTGGCGCGCCTTCGACTCATCAATTTCAAGCAGGCGACAAAAGCCCTTGCGCCAGTGATCGTGGTCGTCGGCGAATTGAACGGAGCCGCGGCTGACAAAGAGAATGCCCATCGTCGTTTCCACCCACTGCTGCATGGATGAAGCCTTGCTCTTTGTTGGCGATTGATTTGGTTGCATTGGATTCGGT
>JADYYD010000202.1 GCA_020853845.1 Candidatus Melainabacteria bacterium | reverse complement strand
CGCGCATCGATGGACGCACGATCAACTATGAGCAATTGCCGATTGTCCCCGGCGATGATTCTCTGCAGTTTTTCTCTTTCCTCGACAATCGTCCGGTGTTGCCGCAAATTCCTTGCCATCAGACAAGAACCACAGAGCGCACGCACGAATTGATCAATGCAAACCTGCATGAATCGCCGATGTATTCCGGTTTGATAGATGCGAAGGGACCACGTTATTGTCCTTCTATTGAAGACAAAATCGTGCGCTTTGCCGACAAGGACAGCCATTCTCTGTTCTTGGAGCCGGAAGGACGTTCGACTTACGAGGTTTATCTGCAAGGTTGTTCGACCAGCCTGCCTGTTCATGTTCAGCATGAAATCGTTCACTCACTGCCAGGTCTCGAAAACGCAGTCATGGTGCGCCCCGCGTATGCCGTCGAATACGATTATCTTCCGGCCGTTCAGTTCAATCATACTTTGATGATGAAGGACTTGCCCGGATTTTTCGCTGCCGGACAAATGCTCGGAACGAGCGGCTACGAAGAAGCTGCTGCACAGGGGCTTATTGCCGGTATCAATGCGGCTTTGTATGTTCGTGATAGTGAACCATTTGTACTCTCGCGTTCTTCCAGTTACACAGGAACGCTAATCGACGACCTGGTTTCCAAAGAAATCGGTGAGCCGTATCGCATGATGACTTCGCGATCCGAATACAGATTGCTCTTGCGCCAGGACAATGCCGATCAGCGTTTGACGCCGCTCGGGCGCGAGCTTGGCATGGTGGACGATCATCGCTGGGAACTGTTCGAGCGCAAGCAAAACGGCATGAAGACGGAACGCAAGCGTTTGAAAGAAACGCGTGTTCATCCATCTGCTGATTGGGATGCGGCTCTGGCGCCATTGGATGAGAAGTTGAAACAGGCGATGACCCTGGAAGAAATTCTGCGTCGCCCTAAGGTGCCATATTCTTTGATAGAGAAACTGGTGCCCGCAGATGCCGAAAAGTCTTTCGAGTGGTCGCTCGAAGTTGAAACCGATGTCAAATACGAAGGTTATATTGCGCGGCAAAAACACCAGGTCGAGCAGGCTGAAAAACTTGACGGCGTGAAGATGCCCGCCGACATCGATTACATGGCCGTAGAAAATCTATCAAAGGAAGCGCGCGAGAAACTGACTCGAATCAGACCGGAAACTCTCGGTCAGGCTTCGCGCATGGGCGGTGTTTCTCCCGCCGACATTTCAGTCTTGCTGATTATTCTCGAGTCGCGCCGCCGCTCTCGCCGCGGTGGAAAGCACGGCACGCCGCAAGTGCCCAGCGAAGCGCAGTAAGCTATTTCTGCGAGTCTTCAATCTGCATCGGTGCCACCGATCCATCCTCGTTCATTGCAATGTGCAAATTTTTGTCGCCCTGCTTGTCGAGTGCGAGTTTCATACACGCCCCGTATAGCAGTCCGGCGGGAAACCAGATAACAGGACCGATGGCGAGACAAACCACCATCATGATGCCGACACTTTGAAGCGTAAACTCACCGATTCCCAGGGCATGACCTTTGCATTTGGGACACTCGAATTCGACTAAAATAAGTGAATTCTACCGTTTAATTACTTCTACAGAGCATTCCGAGCGCTCGGCAATCGCTTCCGATACGCTGCCTATGAGCATTCTATCGACCCATCCTTTGCCCTTGCAGCCGCTGACGATCAAGTCTGCGTGCCAATTTTTCGCGGAGTCGACAACAACCTCTCTGGGATCGCCGGTGAGTATCTCACTAAAGACGTGAGCTTGCGGCAAGTTCTTGTTCAAAACTGCGCATAAGCGCTTCAAATGTTCTTTTGCATCGCCGACTTGTTTGTTGCGAAAGTCCTCCAGCGCCTGGATTTCACGTGTATCTTGCGCTTCATTCATATATTCGGCAAGACTGGGGACGGCGGTCACGCACATGATGGAAGTGTCTTCTTTCCAAGGCCGCGAGCTGATGCGCTCTACGACATGATCGGAAAAAGGAGAATCGTCAATGGCTAGGAACAGCCTGGTAGCTTCTTCGGCGTTTGAATCGCGGCGGCGCACGATGCGCACGGAACAACTGGCCGAAATGACCAGTGTGTGTGAAACGCTGCCCAGGACGACCTTCTTGATGCCTTTCAGTCCGCGCGAACCGACAATCAAAAGATCGGCAGGCCATCGTTCCGCGCACTCGAGAATTTCTGATTTCGGATTGCCTTGACCGACGGTGCCGATTACACTGGTGCCCTCCGGCAGGCTTTCCTTCAGTCTTTCGACTGAAAGGTCTACCACCGACTGGGCTGCAGTCAACATGCGATGCACTGTGGGTGGTGGCGAAAACGCCGTATCGACAACTGAGAGAATTTGAAAGGAAGTGTTGGCGGGCCAGGGAGAACGCAGTGTCTCTTCGATGGCAGCCTCTGAATGATCGGAGCCGTCGCAGGCAATCAGGATTTTCATTTGAGCTTATACCCCTGCCCGTGAATGTTGACGAAAACTTCTTCCGGATCATCTCCCTGCAATTTCTTGCGCAGAGTTTTTATATGAGCTCTTACGGTATCGTCGGACGCATCGGGCGTATCGCTCCAGACTATACGCATTTGGGCGATGGAGAAAACATTGTCGGGATTTTTCAGAAACAGCGTCAGGAGGCTGATTTCCTTCTTGCTGAGCTTTACTGGCTTTCCGGCGCGTGAAACAGTAAGGGTGGCAAGGTCGAGTTCAATGTCACGGTGCTGCAGGCTGTTTTGTTCTGCTGGTTTCACCGCCCTCCTGAGCAGTGCTCGAACGCGGGCGAGCAACTCCCTTGTATGAAATGGCTTGGTCAGATAGTCGTCAGCGCCTGATTCTAAGCCGGTTTGAACATCATCGATTTTTGTTCTTCCCGTCAGCATCAGCACCATTGCGCCGCCACCAGAGCGTCTGTACTCCCGGCACACTTCGACACCGGATTTGGACGGCAGCATCCAGTCGCAAATGATTAGATCATAAGAGTATGAGAGCATGCGATGCAGCCCGTCTTGCCCGTCTTCGGCAGTTTCCGTGGTGTGATTCTCTCCTTTCAGCGCTTGCGCAACCGCTGCTGAGAGGTCGGAATCGTCTTCGACTATGAGGATTTTTGCCATGCTATTTAGCCAATAAAGCGGTAACCGAATCCATGCACGTTTTGAATTACTGAGTCTTCGCCGGGAGAGTCCAGTTTTTTGCGAAGGTTTTTGATATGAGTGCGCACCGTATCTGGTGCTGCCTCTTCTTCTGCAACCCAAATGTGGTTGAGCAATTCGTCCAGGCTGTATACCCTATCGCGGTTGCGCATCAGGAATTCCAGCAGTGAAAATTCTTTGATGGTCAGATCGATAGGGTTGCCGTTTTTGGTGACGAGTCTTTTTCCTTCATCGAGAACAATGCCTTTAGTTTCGATTACTTGCTTTTGCAGCGGTCTTTGCGCACGTCCTACCAACGAACGAACTCGCAATGTCAGCTCTTTCAGATGAAAGGGTTTCGTCAAATAATCATCAGCACCGGAGTCGAGACCTTGAACTTTTTCAGCGGGCAGTGAACGCCCGGTCAACATCAATATCGACGCGTTTTCTCCCGCCTGACGCAATTCGGTGCAAAATTCCACCCCACTGCCGTCCGGCAAACCCCAGTCAAGAATAATCAGTTCGTAGCCGTCTAGCTCCAGGGCTTTTCGAGCTTCATCGATGGTTTCCACCCCCACCACCAGATGACCCTCGTGCTCGATGGCGCGCTTCACTTCGAAAAGGAGCGATTCGTCATCTTCCACAAGCAGAATACGGGACATTCAAGTACTCAAAGAATTGGCTCATCGCCTATTCTCGCATACTGGAAATATCCCGTATTGCTGTCATCCCCGAAAGCTATGATTGGCACTTTTCAGGAGTACAGTTTGTCCCATGTATTCAGTGCCGATTTGTAGGCAATCATGCCTTGTTCAAAAACTACTTCCTTGAGTGTTGGATCGTCGAGCTTGCCCATGGCTGCAAGTTTCTTCTTCATGACGATGTCTTCTGCCGCGAGCTTCTTGTCTACTACGGCATCATCGTCTCTGAATCCTCCTCCTTCAGCGGCAGCTTCTTCTTTCTTGGCGATAATCGCCTTTGCTTCTTCCTCCTTCTTGGCGACAATCGCTAAATGTTCTTTCTTCGTAAGGTCGCCGCCGCCACCGTCATCGATGGAGAGAGGACCAAGATGTTCGCAAGGTTCTGAACCATGCAATTTCTTATGAATGATGAAGTCCTTCATGTCACTTTGTTCAACAGCAAAGGACATGCTGTTTTTAGAAGCGTCTGCCTGGTAAGTTGTATCGACATCTCGGTTTCGATGATGTGTCATAAAAACTCCTTTGCAGCAGCGCGGAATTAGCTGGCTGAAGGCTGAACTCGCGCTGATACGCGGTTGAGAAACGGAAAGGAAAGGTCAGGTAAAGGAAAGGGCGGTTCAATACCGATAACTTACGCCGGTTTTTGGAAATTTTCGGGGAGTTCTTTTTCTTCTTCTTTAACGGGCAATGCAGGCTCGTTTTCGACAATCTTGTCGATTTTGTTGGGAATCCAGAACCAAAAGCGACTGCCTTTGCCTGGTTCGCTTTCTACTAGAATCCTGCCCCGGTGCGCTTCTACAAATACTTTCGCGATCGATAGTCCCAGGCCGGAGCCGCGCTTTTTTCTCGAGTCATCTTTTTCGACTTGATGAAATCTATTGAATACGGCTTGAATATGATCTGCGGGGATGCCGCGTCCTTCATCTATTACTTCGACTGCGAGCCGGTTTTCACCCTGCTGCGCGCGTAAAGTCACGGTCGAATTTTTGGGTGAAAACTTTACCGCGTTAGTGACGAGATTCGTCACGACGCGCAAGATGCGCATGCGATCTGCATGAACGGGCAATGAATCGGATTCGATTTTGACTGCAACATTGGCGCGTGCTGCTTGCGTTTCGACTAACTGAGCAACTTCCTCGAGAAGTTCTTTGATATCGAAATCTTCGATTAACAGTTTTACTCCCTGGCTTTCCGCGGTTTCAAGATCGAGCAAATCGGTGATCAAATTCATCAACATGTTCGCGTTTTTCTCAACCCTTTCCACCGTGGGTAACGCTTCAGGCGAAATCTCGCCTGCTAAGCCGGATGACAACGACTCGGTGGAAAGAATAATCGACGAAATCGGCGTGCGCATGTCGTGCGTGACCATGTGGAAGAACTCTTGTTTGAGCTGTTCCAGTCGAGCTTGCTCTTCTGCGGTTTCTGCCACTGTCTTCGTCATTATGTGAAATGTCTTTTCCAGTTGCGATAGTTCATCGTCGCGATCTGGTGCCGGAATCAATGGTTTGTTGACGGCAAAGAGGATGGTGTTCTCCATGAGCCTGCGTATGCCGCTGTAGATGTTGCGCATAAACAGGCTGAACAAAAGTCCCGCAAGAACAATGCTGGCACCCACGCCCGATATGGTGACGAATGCGATCTTAGTGCGCGCCTCTCGCATTTCTGCATCCGCTTTTTCGGTGCGCTGCAGAAAGGGCGCTCGAAATCTGACCATTTCGTCGCCCAGGCTGCTGATGCCAAACTTCAGCCTTTGAAACTTTTGGAGATTTCCTCTCAGTCCGGCGATGCCCCCGCTGAGTTCGGGATCTTCGAACGATCGGCTGGAAGCGAGAACCGACATTGCTCTGTCTCTCATGCGATGCAGAGTGGGCAGATGACTGGGTTCGTGTTCGATGAGTTTTACCAGCGCCTCGTATTCATGGTCGATTTTGTTTATCGGCCAGCGGCAGTGCAATTGTTTGTCGGGAAAAACTTTGGTTGCAAAAATGGAAGTAGTCAGATCCATGACTGCCAGCCACATCTCATTGGTGCGCGCGACGACTTTGTTGGCATGAATCTGCTGTTGCAGCTTGCTCTCGTAGTCCAGTTGCAGGTAGAAGAGCGTGCCGGCGAAAGCCAGTTCAAAGAAAAGAGGGATCGAGATAAGTAAGAGACCGTTGGAAAATATCGTTGGTCTCAGGGTTAGTTTCATAACCACGCAAATGTTGGAGGGAGTGCCCGAGCATCTTGTGGCATTTTAGCCGATGACTGCTGTCCCTGCGGAGTTTTGGGCAATGATGGACCGGACGCGCTAAACTCTTGCGGTATATGGGCAATTCGCGCTACGCACACATAATAAGAACCGCTCCTGTATGGATGGGCGTCTTTATGCTGGGTGCAGTTTATTTTGCGCCTTCGGCAAGCGCGGATTATCCGACGTATCCGGGTTCGGCAAATCGCTCTCAGGCAACCAGCACATCAAGCTGGAAGCTCACGCCGGCTGCGAAACGAAAGACGGTTCCTGTGTTGGAGAAAGAGCCGCCGCCGGAGCTGCGTTCGACATTCGGACTGGGAACGTCCTCTATCTTGAATGCCGAGCCGGAGCCGCCTGCCGTCCAAGTCGAGCAGGTGAAAGATGGGGCCTCCGACTCGACCGATTCCACGGGCTTCAAATTGCGGGCTAGTATCACTCACAGCGAAGTGATGGCGCCTCTGCCACCGACCGAGCGCCCGGGTCGTGTCTATCGTGCGAACGCGCATGTTGTGGGCGGCTCGCGGACGAAACAATTCAAAATTCCGGATTGGATCGCCGGCATCTGGCAGCGTTCGGAAGCAAAGGAGATAGCCAGAACTCAGTTGCCGAGCGGCAAATCCTTGAAGCCTGTCGGCAGTCAGGTGGCACGCGTGCGGGATGTGTTCGGCACCTATCGGGATCGCAGCGGGCAGGCTTGGCAGATATTCAACCCAGCAAAAGCAAGCGGGCAGATCGATCGCGGGCCAAATATGGATTATCATCGCGTTCATGGTTACGATCTGGTAATCACTGGGCCGAAAAGCCTGGTCGTCGAAGTACAGGCTACTCATACACTTGTGAACAAGGCCAACCGCCAGATTCAGCGCGTTTATCAAGATGAGGAATTGAATTCATATACGCTATTGCCTGATGGGAAGTTGAAAACCGATAGCTCAGTCAAAGTCTTCGATATGAATGGCAAGCCGTTTTTGCTTACCAAGAGCGTCTCTACGGAAATTAGAGTGCCGCCCAAGAATTGGCCGCCACGTGTAAATAGCCCAGTGCAGGGCAATTAGCCGTTTACAAAAGTCCCGATAACTCAAATTTTTTCACCTTTAAGAATAAGGATCACCCGTAGGGGGTAATAATAGAAATGAAGCTGCTCGTCCCTCGAGTGTCTGTTCACGCGCCCATCATCAAAATCGGCGAAGAATTCAGACCGGAAAACGTTGCAGGCTGACCGGTATCCCATATAGGAACGATCCTGAACCGTGGACTTTTTTAAATCCAAACAGACTCTTCACCGTTATCCGACCGACTTTTTGATTGGCGACCTGCTTGTTAAGGCTGGAGTTATCAGTCAGAACAAACTCGATGAGGCTATAAAGCTCTCGGGCGCCAAGCACCTGCAGCTCGGTCAGATGTTGATTATGAGCGGCGCCATCAATGCAGCTCAGCTTCAGGCTGCGGTCGACACGCAGTCGCTGGTCAGAGACAGGACCATCGACCTCAATGAAGCGCTCAAGGTTTTGAAGCAGGCTTGCAAGTCCGGTCAATCTATCGCCGATGTCCTCGCTTCGGCGCAGACCAAGCAGTCCGGATCGACCAATAAACTCGGCGAAGTCCTGCTGGAAGCCGGACTTATCAATTCCGACCAATTTTCAAAAGCGATGCAGCGCAGCCTGGCGACTGGTTTGCCTCTGGGTCGTATTCTTGTACTCAACAATACTCTTGCTGATTCGGTTCTCAACATGGCTCTCGATCTGCAAGTTCGCATTCGCGATGAGATGATTACGCGCTTGGAAGCGATCGATGCATTGCGCAGTTCAGCGGGCATCGACGGCGACGATATGCCCGATCCGAATCGCGTCGCGCAGGCGCAAGCCGCTTTGAAAGCGCCTCGCAAGCATGGCGTGCGCATTGGTGAAATGTTCGTTCGTGCCGGTTTGTTGACGGAAACTGACGTTATGAACGCGCTGGAAACCGGCTTGGCGACCGATCAATTGATCGGTCAGGTTCTGGTGGGACAGGGCTTCATCACCGAACAAATCCTTGAGGCGGCGCTCGGGCTCCAGAAGATGGTGGATTCCAATCATCTGGAAGTAGAGAAGGCTGTAGACACGCTTTCAATGATTCAAAGTCAGGGCATTACATACGACGAAGCAGTGGAGTCCTTGCACATTGCCGAAACGACGACGGCGGAAACCATCAGCTTCGACCATATGCTTGTTTTGGCACGGGTTTTGACCGAGTCTGAAATTGCCGACGCTTTCCATGCGGCTATGGAGCAGGCGAAAATTGTCGGTCAGATTTTTATGATGACCGGTCATATTGATAAGCACACTCTGAAAGCGGCTTTGCGAGCGCATTTCCTTTTGCAGAAAGGAGCGATTTCGCAGGATGACGCCGTTGTCGGATTGGATTATTGCATGCATAGCTCGAGCAAGTTGTCTTTTGATGGAGCTT
>JADYYD010000201.1 GCA_020853845.1 Candidatus Melainabacteria bacterium | reverse complement strand
CCCCTGCTTTCGGCAAGACCCCGCCGCATAAGCCGCCGGCAGCACAGAAGTTCGACTCGGCCGGCGAGAACTTGATGTATTACACGCCCCCGCCTTTGCAGTACGACACTTCGGGCAAGCCGATACCCAACATGCCTAATCTGGTCTATCAGGCCAACGCCTATTTCGAGGCGGGACAGAAGGCGTTTTTCAAGAATGATCTGGAATTCGCCGAGTCTTATTTGAAGAAATCCATCGAATGCCGCGACAAGCTAAATAAAGTACGCGAAGCCAAAGAGTACGTGCAGGGCGTCAATTTGCTCGGCAAGGTTTTGCGCAAGCGCAATAAATACGAGGATGCCGAAAAGTATTACCGCCAGGCTCTCTCAATGGCGTCGCAAGGGCTCGGCGCGGACGCGTATGAGGTTAAAGAGTGTCAGGTCAACCTGGCCGAGTGCTACGAGAAGACCAATAAATACCAGGATGCCATCTACTACTATAAAAATCTGCTGACTCTGGCGGAAAAGAAGTATGGGCCGGAAGATCCGGATGTTCAGGAATACAGCCGAAAGATTCTGGACCTGAATATCAAAGGCGGCAATTACACGGCGGCTGAGGAAATTTTGAAACAGAAAATCGACTTTGAAGAAAGCCAGGGACGCGGCACTGCGCCGAAGACGGTCAAATTGATCGACCAATATGCCGATGTGCTCAAACGCGCCTGCAAGATGGAAGAAGCAGCGGCTGCCGAGGCGAAGGCGAAAGGGCTCAAAGAAGCGTCCGCCAATTAATTCGGCTCGAATAAGACTTGCAGTTAGATTAAAACTTCCTTTCAAGCATGGTGGAAATACGAACCTGTCCTTGCCAGCGCCCGAAAGCGCCCGTAAGATAAGGGGAGCAAGTTGTGAAGTGCCGAGCTTCCAGCTTCTACTTTCCCTTTAGCTTTCTAGTTCAAATTCGCGGCGGAATCGCCCGATGGGACGTGCTTTAAACGACGCGCTTTAACCAGTGTGTTTTACAGGTAGAACTTCGGCATTACTACTCACAACGGAAACCATGTCTAAGAATCCAGAAATTGTTCCAGCCCGAAACAAAGATGACGGCGACAGCCATGGTCACGATCACGGACATGGTCACAGCCACGATCATCGCCCGCCAACTGAGAAGTTTCACGCTGCTGTGGCGACCAGCCTTTCCGGTCCTGCCAGAGATGTGGGCACCGTAGGTGATGGCACAAGCACTGTCGCTGCTGCCACCACCGATACGCTTGATCCTAAGCAGCCGCCCAGCAAGCAGAGGCGCATAGTCGACAGAACTCAGGCGAGCGGCGAACAGGCTCTCGAGATGCCGCCGATAGGCGACACGACACCGCCCAAGATTTCCGTTTCACTTCAAGATCTGAACACCCAGCCGCCTGAAAAGCCGCACTTCCTGGTCAAACAAGACGGGTCGATAGAAATGCACGGCGATCCGGAAAAGCTGAATGCAAAAGACATCAAAGTGCAGATTGAACGCGCCGAGGGGCAGATTTACCCGAGCGACCAGCAAAAGAAAGCGGCTGATGAACTAGTCACTTATTTATCACAGCGCCTGAAGGGACAAAATCCTGAGCTGGCAAGAACCGGCGTGGAAGTTAACGACAGAGACGCCGTAGTGTCGCCCGAGACACGGCAACGCGAGCAGATGCGCCAACCGGCTCAGAATGCCGGAATGACGCCCGAGACGCAGCAGAACGTCGGCAATATGAATCGCTTCCGTGGAGGCGGATCGGGCGAAATGCCGGTGAGAAATACCAATGACTATTATCCGGAGCGTTCTGTACCGCGACAAGCAAATGAATCCGATCAGCAGGCGCAGTTGAAAGAAGCTGTCGCTGGCTTGTGGAACGCCGATCGCGCCAAGCCTTATGAAACGGTGCGCAAACACCCGGACGGCGATCATCGCGTAGGACGCTATGGATTCAGCGGCAGACAGATTCACAATTGGCTGGCAGGACTTGATCTTGGCGATCCGCCCGACCCTGCAAAAATTGAAGAATTGATCAAGCAAGGCAAGTTGCCGAAGGGATTCAATGTTGAATCACTGAAGAAATTGCAGGCTATGGCAGACAAGATGGGCAAGGGAGAAGCGCCCTCTGCAGACGATATGAAACTGCTGCCCAAGGAAATGCAGGAAACCATGGCGACCGACATGGTCAATCAGTACAAACAACTTTTCCCAGACAATCCGGGGGCTGCCGCTGCCGCCATGATGAGTGGCAAGCCGGCCACAGAGCTGACTCAGCAAGACGTTTCATCTCCAACTTTCAAACAATTGGAAGAAGCCGGAAAACGACTCTACGACATGGCCGGAGTGCGCCAGCAGTCCACGAACGAAAACGACACGATGAGATGGGATGGACAGGGAAGAATGAGCATCGGTGACGGCCGGTGGCTGAATGCTCCCGCCGCACAGGCGCTGGAAGCAGCCAAGGCAGATGCGCGTGCTCACGGCATAGACATCAGGATCAATTCGGCTGGACGAACCTATGAAGAGCAAGCCAGCCTTTTTGCCAGACGCGGCACGCCAGGAGTTTCGCGAATCGTGGCACGTCCCGGCACTTCCAACCACGAAGACGGCATGGCCATTGACGTGGCAAATTGGCAAGCGGCGAAGCCTTTCTTGCAGAAATACGGATTCGTTCACGGCGACGGCAACGGTCCCATTCGTGGAGACCTTGTGCACTTCAAGTTTGTCGGCAACCGCAACTCGAATACTCGCTACGCGTAAGTAAATGTCCTATTGAGCCCCGGACACTGGTCTGGTCTGTTCTGATCTAGTCAGATCGCGCAGTCTAGCGCAAATTGCTCGGTCGCGTTCCGATATCGAGGAATTTGATCAGCTTGATGAAATCCGCATTGAAAGCGAATCCGCGCGACTTTTCTGTAATTAGATACCCCTCGTCCGAGAGCACTTTGCGCATATAACTGGTGAGCAGGCTGGAAATTCTGAACAAGTCTTTGGCGTAGTCGTCTTCCAGCATATCGTCGCGGTCCGGATACTCAACAGTCTTGTTGCCGTATGAAGACACATGCAAATTGAAAAGCATGACGTTGCCGTCGTCGCTTTTCAGCAAAGTGAGGTCCTTCGCCGCCGCATCCGGATTGCCGTCTGAAGACTCGCCGTCGGAAATATTGATGACGATGGGCGGGTAGCAGTAAGGATATTGGGCGAGAAACGGTTTGAGAACGGTCTGGGCCTTCTTAAGCGCCGCGCACATCGGTGTTCCGCCACCGCATGTCGGTTCGAACCAGATGGGAGCGTTGAACTTGCGATCGACCATACCGCCGCGCCCGTCGCTTACTTGCCGCGTTTTTTGCTCAACCCTGATTGGGCTGTTTCCGACCAGGCTGATGGGTACCAGTTCTCTTCTCGACAGGGAGCCGCCAAATGCAGGCGCGACACCGTTGCCGCCGTAGCCGATCACACCGACATGGTAGTAATCCCGGATGCCGTCGGACTTTGTGCACTTCGTGACCAAATTCTGCAGCAGGCTGTTGACGGCATCCGCGACGCCTTGCGCCTTGGAACCGCCATTCGAACCGCCGGAGAACGCCTCCTTCATCGAGGAAGACTGGTCGACCAAAAAAAGAAAGCACGAGGGATTGGTGCGGCTGATTTCTGCTTGGTAGGGCACTCCGATTTCCTCTGGCAAGACAAGTGTGCGGCGGCCGCAGCAGATCATATTGCAGAAACAGCCGGATGCACAGCCCAATTGCCAAGGGAGCAAAAACCTGAGCTTGGTCGTGAGGAACGGGATATTCAGGCGCTGTCGCGTGGTAATTAATGATTGGATAGCGCAGCAGGTAACGCTATGCAGTGGCCGACGCCGCAGGACTACAACGAGACGGTCCAGTCTCCCGAATTTTGCTTTGACAACCAGGAGTTGCAACAAGGAACTCCCGAGACTAATGCTATGGGCCTGCCGAAACCTATATGCGGCAATTTCGCGAGCGTTTATCAATTCGAATGCGCCACTCGCAATATCGCGGTCAAGTGCTTCCTGCGCAATGTCTACAATCAGCACCAGCGCTACGGTCACCTCAGTCAATTTACGACCTTCAACCACGTTTCGACCTTGCTCGAATTCGAATATTTGCTCAAGGGCATTCTGGTTAACGGCAACTGGTTTCCCATCGTCAAAATGCCCTGGGTAGAAGGGCATACGCTCGACCAGTTCTTTCGCAAGAACATGCACAACCGGCAGCAGCTCGACCGTTTCATCTCTCAGTTTACCGATCTGGTGCTCGAACTGGAAAAGTGTGGTATTGCCCACGGTGACCTGCAGCACGGCAATATCATCGTGAGAGATAAAGACCTGATGCTTGTAGACTATGACGGCATCTATGTTCCTGCTATGGAAGGCGAAAAAGCAAACGAACTCGGTCACGTCAATTACCAACATCCGCAAAGAAATGCCGATCATTTCGATGCCACCATCGACAGATTTTCCGCATGGATTATTCATCATTCCATGCATGTCCTTAGATTAGATCCGACCCTCTGGCAGCGGCACTCGGGCGGTGACGAAAGGCTTATTTTCTCGAGCGCTGATTATAAAAACCCCGAAGGCTCGCGCCTTTTGTCGGAACTTTTGCGGCATCCTGTGCCGGATATACAAAAACGCGCGCACGAGATAAAAAAACTTTTGTCGCTGAATTTGCACGAAGTGCCTCCGTTTAGACCACCGGGCAGCGACCGTCGAGCGGACAGACCTGTTGAGGTTCAAAACCCTGTACCTGATACAGCGCAAAAGAATTCCGGGGCAACCGGATTTGTTATGGGCTCCGGCGCGCAGCCTACTCAATCGGTTCAAGGAAAACCTGCACAACAACAACAACAACAACAACAACAACAACAACAACAAGGAAACCCGCCCCCGCCGCAAGCAACCGATGCGCCCTGGTATTCAGATGCGACCGGTGCAAAGAAAGGAACCGGTACCAGTGGTTCGCAGCCACGCACAGGAGGTCCGGGCAGCGTTCTCAAAGCCGCACAAGAATACAGCAAAATGCTTGCCGAGTCGGAGAGCGATGAAATCAAAATCCCGCGTCGCGACACGAGATCGGATGTTCCTGCCAATCCGCTCAACGCGTCTGCGCCACCGCCTGTGCCACCATCACCGGCAGCGCCGAAGGCGAATCAAAATTCCACCACCGGCTCTTATTCAAGCGTCGGTGGAGCGGCGCGCAACACTTCAGAAGTGCACATTCCGCAGCGCTTCCCTCGCCTTGCCGTCATGAAAGATGCGATTCTTTTAGACGATGATGCTTTTTCCGATCCGGAGTTGAAAATGGGTCGTGCTCTTAAAGACGATCAATGGGAGGGTAAAAACGGCTTTGTGATGCGGATTGCGGGCAAGGAAAAACATTATGCGGTGAAAGTTTTTCTTGCCGACAGCGCCGAGAGAAAAATGCGCTATGAGTCAATTGCGCGGCACAACATGAAAGAAGCCGGCAAATATCTGGTGAGCTTTCAGTATCAATCGAAGGGATTGCGTGTCGGCGAGCAGTGGCTGCCGATCTTGAGAATGGGCTTCATCGACGGCAAGAGACTGGATGACTATATTCGCTTTCAATTGAGAAACGAGAATAAGCATGAAATCCAGCGCATCATCAATCAATTCCGTGACATGGTGTGGGCGCTCAATGCCGCCGGCATAGCGCACGGAGACTTGGAGCCGAGCAATATCCTCGTGGACAGTCGAGGCAATTTGAGACTGGTCGACTACGACAATATGTACGTTCCGTCCTTAGCTCATCTGCAGAGCGCCGAAATCGGACATCCTCTATTCCAGCATCCGACGCGCACCCTGGGGCATTTCGGACCGTATCTCGACAATTTCTCGGCGCTGGTAATCGACAGTGTGCTTTCCTGCATGGCACTGGCACCACATGAGAGTCTCTGGAATTGGGAAACTTTCATCCAGCAATTGCGCCCGTCCAATTCGTGGAATCGCTCATCAGGCAATCAGCAGCAAGATGCAACACAGCGGGCGGCTCGATTAATCCGCGAGATGCAAAAATATCGCATCGATCAAGTACCGACTCTCAATGCCAGTCGCTAAAAGAGTTGTTTGCTGAACAACTGCAAGTCGCGTGCGGCAAGCGCGTTGTGCATTCTCAGTGCGGCATAGGCGGCGCCGAAACCATTGTCGATGTTGACGACGGTAATGCCTGCAGCACAGCTATTGAGCATAGAGAGCAGCGGTGCAAGACCCTCGAAGGCGGCTCCATAACCGACGGATGTGGGGACGGCAATGACCGGTCCTTCAAGTATGCCGCCGACAACGCTAGGCAGCGCTCCGTCCATTCCGGCGCATACAACTGTTATGGCGCCTTTTCTCAGAAGATCCAAATTGTCCAGCAGTCTGTGAATACCTGCGACTCCTACATCGTAGAGACGCTGCACGGGCACGGATGCGGCGTTAAGAAAGAGCGCGCATTCCTCGGCGACCGGTATGTCGGCGGTGCCGGCAGTTACGACATTAACGACTGGTGCACCGGCTGCGGTATCAGGCATATCGCCAAAAACAATTGCACGTGCTCCTGCTTCATATCGGGCGCAAGGGCACAACTTCAAAACTTCGCCGGACAGGGCTCCATCGGCGCGAGAAGCAATAACAAGGTCGTGCGTCTCTCTCAACCTCTGGGCAATCGATGCGATTTGCTCTGCCGTCTTTCCAGGGCAAAAGATAACCTCGGCATGACCGTGACGCAAACTTCTGTGCGAATCGACTCGTGCAAAACCGAGGTCTGCATACGGCAAATCTTTAAGCGTCTCCAGCGCCGCCTCCGGGCTGACGTCGCCCCTGGCGATTGTCTCCAGCAAGAAAAGCAGTTTTGCTTTATCCACGTCGGATCAACTCCACTTCGACAAATTCAGTTTCAACAATATTGGACGAACCCTGCCTGTAACCTTCCAGATCGAGAGTTACGAAAGCGAATCCGGCGCCCTTCGCCGCGTTCACTACATCTGCTCGCATTGATTCATTTTCCAAAACGGCGCGGACATCAGTTTCACTCAATTCAATTCTTGCCAGCGCCAATTCCTTTGCGCCTGCGGTTTTATCCATATGCGCATTGTTCAAACTGTGAAAACGCACTCGAAAGCCCTTCATTCCCAATTTTCTGAGCGCCATCTCCGCGGCTTCGACAATCTTCAATCGCTCCGGCGTCACTGTTTCGAAAGTCGGAAATCGAGACGACAAGCACGCCGACTGAGGCTTATCCCACGACGGCAGCCCGGCTCGTTTCGCCAGCTCTCTTATCTCGTCTTTAGTAAGCTCTGCTTGCTGCAAGGGACTCAGCACACTGTATTCCTGCGCAGCGCGCTGACCGGGACGAAAGTCAGCCAGGTCGGCAACATTTGCACCATATGCCAGAGTCTTGAAGCCATGCTTATGGGCAATTGCATTCATCGCTTCAAACAGCGCGCCCTTACAAAAGTAGCAGCGCTGCCCGTCGTTCTTCCTGTAATCAGGATTGTCGACCTCATTCGTCTTCACTTCCACGAGCTGCCAGCCGAAAAGACGCGCCTGCCGGCGAGCCTCTTCCAGCTCGTCGGCAGCCAGACTCGGCGATATCGCAATAACAATCTTCGCCCTTTCACCGAGCGTTTTTTTTGCGTAATACGCCAGAAGCGAACTGTCGACGCCGCCTGAATAAGCAACAACGACATCATCGAGTCGCGACAATGCTTCAATCAGTTTTTCTTCTCTTTGCGTGAGGACGCATTCAGCAACAGCGAGCATAATCTTTTAGTTCAGCGTGGTCGCGTTCACAGTATTGGCGCTCAGAGTGCCGCCAAGCACAGTATCTAATTGAGCGCGCACGGCAGTTTCATCATCGCGGCGAGCCGAGCCGACCATGCTGTCAATCTGGCTGTACAACTGCTGGTGATCGATTTTGACCGGCTGACCGACGAATATCTTCTCGAAGGTCGTCTTGCTCAGACCTTCTTCAGCGGTCAAAAGCTCTTCGTGCAATTTCTCGCCCGGTCTCAAACCGACAACATCCACTTTGATGTCTTGATTGGGACGCAGCCCGGAGAAACGAATAAGGTCGTAGGCAAGGTCGATGATTCGCACAGGCTTGCCCATATCGAGCACGAAGATTTCGCCGCCGGAAGCAACCGCACCGGCTTGCAGAATCAATTGCACCGATTCCGGTATCAGCATGAAGTACCGAGTCGCATCGGCGTGGGTGACGGTAACCGGTCCGCCCTGGGCAATCTGCTGTTTCCATAATGGAATCACCGAGCCGCGGCTGGCCAGAACATTGCCGAATCGGACTGATGCAAATCGAGTCTCGGAGCGAGTGTTGAGGCTTTGAACAATCATCTCGGCCATGCGTTTTGTGGCGCCCATGACCGACGATGGGTTGACCGCCTTATCGGAGGAAACCAGAACGAATGTTTCCACCTTAGACTCATGAGAAAGCTCGGCTAATATCTGCGTGCCACGCACATTATTGGTGATTGCCTCAGAAACGTTCTCTTCCATGAGCGGCACATGCTTATGAGCGGCAGCATGGAAAACGACAGCAGGCTTGTGCCGATCGAAAATCGATTGCATACGCTCTTGATCGCGCACATCGGCAATGATTGGAATGATTTCGACGGGCTCAGGGCGTTTTTTCAGCTCCTGGTGAATGGCAAAAATGGAGTTTTCCCCACGACCCAAGAGCAAAAGCTTGGCCGGTTGAAACTTGAGAATTTGCCTGCACAGTTCGCTGCCGATCGAACCACCGGCACCGGTGACCAGCACGCAGCGACCTTCCAGATAAGAAGTGATCGCAGCCGAATCCAAATTGACAGGCTCACGACCGAGCAAGTCTTCCAAAGAAACTTCCCGCAACTGCGAGACTGAAACACGCCCGTCGATCAATTCGAAAAGCCCAGGCAGGATGCGCGGCTCCACTTCAGCATCGCGGCAGATATCGACAATACGGCGAACTTCGTGCGGCGGCGCGGAAGGCATTGCGATAATGACCTGATCTACGAAAAGGTTTTCGGCCAATTTCCGCAGATCCTTAGTGGTACCAAATACGGTGATATGTCCAATGCGCTTCTTGAGTTTCATCGGATCATCATCAACCATGCCCACCACATCCACGCCAAGATCGGCGCGCTGTGCCAGTTCTCTCAAGACCATTTGTCCGGCATCACCGGCGCCCACCACAAGAGCACGCTTGCGGACGGGTTGGCGCCAGTGGCGTCTTTGCTTGTGCTCGGTCTGCAGGCGGCGCAAGACTCGGCTGGCGCAGAGCAGCAGGAAGCAGAGACCGGCATCGATAAGGATGATTCCGTAAGATAACTGGCTGCCGGCGGCGGACATCAGTCCCAGCGCCCGCGCAATAAAGAGAATAGTGGTCACCGTCAGGACTGAGCATCCCAGCTCCATCACTTCCGTCAGTCCGGTATAGCGCCACAAACGCCTGTAAGTCCCGTATCCCCAATTGGAGAGCAGGCGCAGCGAGATGATGACAGGCGCCAAGATGACCAGTTGCTGGAAGAAATGATGGTTGAGGTGCCCGTCGAAACGGATCAAAAAAGCACCGGAGAAAGATGCGAAGATGAGCAGCCCGTCAAAGAAGACCTGCATCATGCGTTTCCATCTGATCATCTCCAGTATTTCGCAGACGACCGTCGGGTTGTTCGAACCAGCCTCTGCCGCGTCCTCACCGGGGAGCATCATGCGGCCGTGCGTGAGTTCAGTTGGCGCATTGTTCTTTTGCACTTCAGGCTTTTGCCCATCAGGAGAGGCAGAGCGATCGACTTGTGACTGGACCACCAGTAATTCCTCGAGACCGGCCCCGGAAAGCTCAAATCGCCAGAAACAGGCGGAAACCGGACGCCAAGACCAAGGTCATATCTTACCTCGACATCCTCGCGGGCGCGTTATTAGAAGCTCACTTAGAAACCTCAAAGACTTCTAATTATTAAAGAGCAGCGGTCCGTGCGTCAGGAAGACTCCGGGCTTGAAAACTCTTCACGAATGGGCGCGATGATGGCGAGCGTGACGGTGGTGATCGGCGGGGGCGGTTGCTGAATGCACCTCGTAACCGCGGCTCTTGCTGAAGACCACGGGTTCTGTGCGGACATTCATCGTGCAGACGACCAGCCCGACCCAGAGAAATACCAGCAAAGCCGCGGCTACCGAATACTTGCAAACGCCCTGTGGCGTGCACAGGTAAGACCGCGGGTGCAAGTAATGCCCCAGCGCTTCTTCCAATCGCTTACGGTTCTGGAATGTGACGATGCCGAACCAGCTAAGGACCATGATAGCGATGATGAAATAGATGCTGTTCATGATGTTAAAAAGCGCCGTCAGGGGTAATAGATCCATTCTATTTACCGTACACTTGACAGGCGCTTTTCTTTAGTTTGCGTTAATTTATATTGGTTTAGATTCGAATTGGGATTTGTATCCAATCAAGGACTAGAGCAAAGACTAGAGGCGCGAAATTTTCATCTTACCCTTGTCTTTATTGACCCAGTCGCGAACTTGCTCGTAGGGAAGACCCAGAGCCTTGGATGTCCCCATGAGGGCCTGCTCGTGCGGGACGTCGATTTCGATCAGCTTGCGGTAGTGCTGCAGGACGCCGAGCTTCATAGGAGCATCTTGCACGTTGCCGGTGGCGGATGCCAAAAGCATGTAGGCAATGCCATAACCGATACCGAATGCAATCGCGGCGCCGGCGATGTCGAGCGTATCGTAGCCCGGATAAATCATGGTGGCGGCGAAGTGAAAAGCAATCTGCACCACAACGAAAACGACGACATAAATCATCGGATTCTGCATATAGTGCTCGGTGATGTCTTTCTTTTCCTCGATGTTGAAGATCTGCTGCCTGTTTTTGGGCATCCAGCTTTTGATTCTTTGCTTTTCGGGCGGAATGACCATGTAAGCGCCGAGCAGCCCGCAAATCACGAACAGCGGACCGACGAAGATCGTGTCGTCGCCTTTGTTGGAATGCAGCAGGGCTGTTGCGACCCAGGGGAGCGTGATTGCCAGCAAAACCACGAACATCAGGCGCCCGGCGCCCATTTTGGATTCAGTGTGAACCCCGAAGACCCAGATGAAGTAAGCACTGAAGAAGAGCTGAACGTAGTGCAAACTGGCGAAGTTTGCATACATCATGTTGGCTATCTTGCCCCACTGTCCGGAGGTCGCGGCAATCACCGCGTCATCGGCTCTAAAACCATGCCCGGTCATCTCGAAGAACCGGTCGTTGGCTGTTGTTGAGCTGCAGTAGTAAACATACATCAAGAGCACGAGTAGAAACACAGTGCATATCGGGAATGCCGTGCTCGACTCGAATTGAGCTTTGCTCTGCTGGGGTGCTTGGTTCATACACTCATCCTAAGGGGTCTTGCTGAGGCCAACTGATTCTCCTAAAACTAATTACCTCGAATCGGCATATGCCAATCAGCCGGGTGATTAACTTGGGAGATTCCAGTCATTGAATTTGCCGGGGCGGACAACAAAGCTTGGCTTTATTATTCTCAAATTACCACGTTAACTAGCTTGTCGGGCACGACAATCACTTTTTTTACCGAGCTTCCGTTGAGCTTGTCCTTCACCTTGTTATCCGTCAGTGCAATCTCTTCGGCCTGTTGCTTGTCGAGACCTCTGCGCGCCGAAATCTTGTTGACGATCTTGCCGTTGACTTGAATGACAAGCTCAATCTCGTCATCCACCGTCAATGCCTCGTCGAAAGTCGGCCAGGTCTCTGTATGAATGGAGCCGGTCTTGCCCTTTCTGGACGGCAACTGCTGATAGAGCTCCTCGCTGATGTGCGGCGCCATCGGCGCGAGCAACAAGAGCAAGTGACGGCAAGCAAATCCGAGCAAGGACTTTTCCTCTGCCGACAAGTTCTGCGCATTCTCGACCGCTTTGGTGTCGCGCAAATAGTCTCCCAATCCGTTGACCAACTCCATCAAGCGCGCGATTGCGGTGTTGAAAACATACCGAGGCGGTTGGATGTCTTTGGTGACGGCTTTGATAGTTTTGTGCACGAGCTTGAGAACCGGCTTGGCGCGATCTTTCAAGGAGTCCATCGAGGGCGCCTTGTCATTTTCAGAAAGCGCGCCGACTTCAATGAGATCGCTCACGAGCCGCCAGACACGTCCGAGAAAACGATATTGCCCGACTGCGCCATCTTCGTTCCATTCGAGCTCCTGCTCGGGAGGGGCGGCAAATAATGTGAAAAGACGAGCCGAATCGGCGCCGTATTTCTTGAAGAAATCCGTTGTGCCGACAACGTTGCCGCGCGACTTGGACATTTTCTCGATGCGACCGGAGTCGGGCGAGAACTTGGTGACCATGCCCTGCGAAAGCAAATTGGTGAACGGCTCATCGCAATTCACATAGCCCAAATCGCGCAATGCTTTAGTGAAAAAACGCGCATAGAGCAAGTGAAGAATGGCGTGCTCGACACCACCCACGTATTGATCGACGGGCATCCAGTAATTGACTTTGTCGTTGGCAAAAGCTTCCTTAGGATTCAATGCGTCCGGATAGCGAAGGAAATACCAGCTCGAACAGATGAAAGTGTCCATCGTATCGGTTTCGCGCCGAGCCGCGCCGCCGCACTTCGGACAAGACGTCTTGATCCAATCTTCCATTTTTTTGAGCGGTGAGCCGCCTTCGCCTGTAATTTGCACGCCTTCAGTCGGCAAGACAACAGGAAGGTTCGCTTCTTTCTCAGGCACCACGCCGCACTTTTCGCAATGAATAAGCGGTATCGGACAACCCCAATAGCGCTGGCGGCTGATCAACCAATCGCGCAAGCGGAACTGCGTGCGCGCTTTTCCGCAATTGTTTTGCGCCGCCCAGTCGATCATTTTCTTCTTGGCTTCATCGTTGGTCAATCCGTCGAACTGTCCGGAATTGACCATCGTGCCGGGACCGGTGTAAGCCTCTGTCATGCTTTCGACTTTCGAGCCGTCTTCAGAAATTACCTGCTTGATCGGCAAGTTGAATTTTTTCGCGAACTCGAAATCGCGCTCATCATGAGCGGGCACGTTCATTACTGCGCCGGTTCCGTAATTGACGAGAGCGTAGTCGGCCACCCAAATTGGAACAATGTCGCCGTTGAACGGGTTGATTACGGACGTTCCAATCGGCACGCCTGTCTTGCTCTTTTCAGTCGACATGCGATCGAGTTCAGATTTATGCGAAGCTTCATCGACATACTTTTCGACAGCTTCCTTGCATTCCGGCGCAGTAAGCTCTTTTACGAGCGGATGCTCAGGGGCGAGGACCATGCAAGCCACACCAAATACGGTGTCAGGCCGGGTTGTAAAAACTGGAATCTGCACATTCGGCTTGCTATCCACAGTGAAGACAAGCTCTGCACCCTCAGACTTTCCTATCCAGTTTTGCTGCATGACGCGCACGCGCTCCGGCCATCCGACAAGCTTGTCGAGGTCGTTGAGAAGCGGGTCTGCGTACTTTGTGATATTGAGGAACCACTGGCTCATCATCTTTTGCTCGACGCGTGTTTCCAAATGGCGCCAGCAATTTCCGTCTTCCACTTGTTCGTTGGCAAGCACGGTCTGGCAATCCGGGCACCAGTTGACCGGTGCTTCTTTGCGGATGCAGAGCCCGTTTTCGAAGAACTTGAGAATTATCCACTGCGTCCAGTGATAATAATCTTTATTGCATGTCGTTACCTCTCGGCGCCAGTCGTAGCTCGTGCCGAGCTTCTTCAACTGTTCGTCGCGCATGTATTTGATATTGCTCGTCGTCCAGTCTTCCGGATGTTTCTTGCGTGACATCGCCGCGTTTTCAGCAGGCAAGCCGAAGGCGTCCCAACCCATCGGATTGAGAACGTTGTAGCCGAGCATGCGTCTTTGGCGCGAAATTACATCAGAGATTGTGTAAACCCGCATGTGACCCATATGAAGGTCGCCGGACGGATACGGAAACATGACCAGCGAGTAGTATTTCGGTTTCTCATCCAGGTCGTGCGCCTGATAGATACCTAATTTTTCCCACTCCTCCTGCCACTTTTCTTCAATATCTTGCGGGACGTACTGGCTAGCCATGTCTCACCTGCTCCAATGACACTCTTCGATGCCGATTTCAATGCACACCGTATCCGGGCGCCTATTAAGCACCGGACAAGTCATATTATCTCAGCAGATACATTGGAACAAGCAAAGAAGAGGTCCATGCTAAGATTCTTAGCTACCAAATAGGGCCACCGGCGACGCATCGTGTCCGGTAGTCCTTCAGGGGCGGCGTCATGCGCCTCTCTTAGGACAATAATCGAAAAGGAACCCGCTATGTCTCAGAACAGCGAGATGGTGAAACAGCAAGCAGTGGCAGAAGACAAAGACGCGAAAGAAATCATTCCCGAGGACATCATCGAGGAAGCCAAAGAGCTTTGCCGCGGCGCCGAAGTCTTGCCGGAAGGCTACATGGGACTGGCTCGACGCATCCATCAGGCACGCAAAGAAGGTCGCCCTCTCAGAGCCAAGCTCGGTGTCGACCCGACGGCCGCCGATTTGCACGTCGGGCACGCTGTCGTTTTGCGGAAGCTGAGACGCTTTCAGGACTTCGGCCATCAAGTGGTTCTCATCATCGGTGGATTCACCGCGCGCATAGGCGACCCCACAGGACGCAATGCTACCCGCCCGCCGCTGACCGCCGAGGATGTTTCCAAAAACGCCGAGACTTACCTCAACCAGATTGAGCTCATTCTCGACCTGAGCAAAGTCGAGATGACAAATAACGCGGACTGGCTCGATCCTTTGAGTTTGAAAGACGTGATCAAATTGGCGAGCACCTGCACAGCCAATCAGTTGATTGCCAAAGAAGCTTTTGGTGACAGGCTCGACAAGCAACAGCCCGTTTCATTCCACGAACTTTTCTACCCGCTGCTTCAAGCATACGATTCAGTAGCCATCCGCGCCGACATCGAACTTGGTGGAACCGATCAGCGCTTCAACATTTTGCAGGGACGCGAACTCCAGCCGCACTACGGACTGGAAGCGCAAATGGCCATGCTTCTTCCCTTGCTTGAAGGCACCGACGGCGTCAAGAAGATGTCGAAAACCTACAACAACTATATTGCTCTCAAAGACGAGCCCGATGATATGTTCGGCAAATGCATGCGCATCCCGGACGAGCTTATCATCAAGTATTTCGAGCTGACATCGAGCTTTACCGGAAAAGAAATCGATGAAGTAAAAGAGATGCTCGAGAAGGGCGGCAATCCAAAAGATGCCAAAGAAAAACTGGGCAAGCAAATCGTTCTTCAATACCACGGCGAAGCAGCTTCAGAAGCCGCTCTTGCACAGTGGAAAAAGGTGCACAGCGAAAAGCAAGTGCCTGACGATATACCATCACATGCGGTATCAGAGCCGACTGCTGTTTTTCGCTTGATGGTCGATGCAAAACTTTGCGCCGGCTCGGGCGAAGCGAAACGCCTGGTGCAGGAAGGCGGAGTACGCATCAACGGCGAGCAAGTAAAAGACCCGAATCACCAAATCACGGTCGAAAAAGGAAGCGAGATTGTTCTGCAGGTCGGACGGCGCAAGTTCGTAAAGCTCATCAGCGGCTAATCAAGGCCAAAATCTGAGCACGCTCGATTCGTTGTCGACAATGAAATCAGTTCCTTCCAAGAAAGAAAAACCGAGCAGCGGTTTGGGAATCGTGGAATATGATGCCATGCTCGCCCGCACGTGGTTTTTCACTACCGAACCCATCTGAACTTCATCCAGAGAAAATCCATATCCTTCTCTGTTGCCGCCGACGCCGGAAGAAAGTTGTCGGCGCGAATTGATGGGGACGTTCACTCCCAGTGCCGCTAGGGTCTTGTCGGAGAAATTGACGTTGGCTGCGCCGGTGTCGAAAATCATCTCGCATTCTCTGCCGTTTACTTTGACGACAACGAGCATAAGATTGCCTTCGCGAGTGAACGGAACCACATTCTGATCACGCGAATAGGCCGCCACGCCTCGCTTCGGCTTTTTCACGGCATCCGGACGAATGCGCGACAACTGAATTGTATTGGCGTTGTAGTTAATGCGATAGTTGAATGCCGAAAGGAAAGTCTGACCCAAAAGCGGCGTCTCCGGAGCGGCACCGCCAACAGCATCGTCCTGAATGCAGCAAGCAACAGACTGAGTAATTTCGCCGAACTGAATCATCACGCGCCCGACCGAAGCGGAAGTCTCGCCGCCAACGCCCGTCACGCGCAGGGCATTGCGAACTGCTTGAACCTTTACCCCGGCTTTGGTTAAAACAGATTGAGGGAAAGTGGTAATCGATGCACCAGTGTCGAGCATCATCGTGACCGGCTGCCCATTAACCAGCACCTTCACGAAGATGTGACTGCCGGTTGGATATCGAGTGAAGGGAACAACTGTCTCCTGCACCTGATTTCCCGCGCCCGGACTTGCTGCCGAAGCGGCAGGCGCAGGCGTTACCGCTTTGTAGTTGAACCTGACTAGAGCTTGCTCGCACAAAACCGCCGCATCGGAGTCGGGGAAATTAGTGCGAACGTAAGTAAAGAGATCACGCGCCCTGGTGTATTCTTTCAACTGCTGATAGCAAAGTGCTTTGTAGTAATAAGTATTGGCATCGCGTTTGCCGGCGGACTCTGCATTCGAAAAGAAGGTCAGGGCTTGTTGGTAATTTCGCTGGCCAAAACTTTTGACACCCGAGTCATAAGGGCTGTCCGCTGTCGAAGGCACGGTGCCTGACAAAAGCCCGGCAACAATGGCGCTTATTACAAACACACGCCGGGTCAACATCCTGCTGCCGCCTCTCAGTTTCACATCACTGTTGTGTTTGCCCAATCGGTTCATCCGCCATCGAATTCATTTGCATAATAAAAGATAAGAGCAGAACTACAAAAACTATTCCATACGCTACCGAGTATTTAAACCCTTCCCAAATACCGACGAAAAAACCTACGACATACAGGTCGGGTCGACCGAATCCGGGTTGCGCATTGCCTCCAATGAACAGTTGTATCACCCAGAGACAGACATAAGCCAGCAGCAGAAAAATACCAGTTGACTTAAGTGCACGTCTCAAACAAACCAGCTCGCTATAGGGTGTTTTCACTTCAGAAAGTCTGGCGAAGAGGCACGAAAGTGCAATTGGAGGGAAGAGGAAGGAAAAACCGCTTTCCAAAAACAGCATACAAAATCTGAGACCCACTGCTGCATACTGCAGACCGACGGTAGAGTCTCTTTCTGCGAAAAATCTTTTGTAGTCCCAGAACGGAATCCGCACCGTGTCATTGAAGGGTATAAACTGAATTGGGGAGCCGGGCGAACATGCGGTACAAGCCATGATGAAGATGCCAATCGCGGCACCGACAGCTATTGCTTTTACGTAGTGTGCTTTCATAACACAAGCTTACGAAACTAACTTCAGTACACCATCATCTTCATACAGAATACACTGCCGCCGGATTTCATGAACTCCGATGTATCGACTTCGATTGGGGTAAAACCGTGAGACTTCAAAGCTTCCACTGTATGCACGGAACCTTTTTGCAAGATCACGCTGCCGTTTATTGACACCGCATTCAGTGCAAAGTTGAGAGCGTCTTTTTCGCTTACGGAAATAACATTCTTGAAAAAGTGCCTGATTAATTCCAGTCCGTTCTTGTCGAACGCGCCCTCATAAATCATTACGCTGTCTTCATTGAGCGCGCAGAAGCAGGTGTCGAGATGGTAGAAACGGCTGTCGCTTAAGTTCAACAAAATCACAGGCACGTTCAAAAGCTTGCTAATTATCGGATACGCATCTTTATCGGTTCGCGAACCGTATCCACCCCACAAAAGTTTTCGCGAAGGGTGCCATATAGCATCGCCCTGCGCTTCAAATCTAGGCACTGGCGCATCTGCCTCCAGCCCGTCCGCAAGAGTGAGGACTTTGTATCCGTTGGCTAGGAACCACTGGCGATACCATGGCACTTCCTGCCGTCTTTTCTCGTGGCGCATTTCTGCCAGCAATGCAAAAAGCTTGCCGTCGTCATCGATGCCAGGCAAAACTTGATTGGCAGCGAAGACCATGTCCTCGAGATTCTCGACAGGCTCGATTGTTTTCACTTCGCAGCCGATTTTGGTGCAGACGTCTTTCAGAGCGTGCCACTGTTTGCCGGCCAGCTCTTTATCGACAGTGCCGACCTTCCCATCCATAAATGGGTTCTGCACGGTCTCGACAGTAAAATAAGTCGGCGGGCACATCAGCACATTGCCTGGCTCCATGCGTTTTGGAAAGTCGGCAATACTGCACTCGGTGAGAGACGTAACGTCTTCAATCACTGATGCCGGGCAGGCAAGCGTGGACATGAAAAGCTCCTCGACAAACAATCTTGAATTCTAAAGGGGCGATGCTTAGCACCGCCCCTCTTGAAACTATCGACAGTTTATTTGTATTTGATAGAACAGCCGTATGCTTTGGTCGAATTCGTCGAAACCGGCTTGCCTGCCAATGTTTCATCCAAAGCCACCGCAACATAATTCTTCGCTGTCTTCACAGCCTCTTTATCGGCTGTGTTGTTGTCATCGATAGCGCCGGCATAAACAAGTACGCCTTTCTTGTCGATAACAAACATGTGCGGAGTTGTTTTCGCACCATATGCTCTGCCCATGGCGCCATCGGAATCTACCAACACTGCTGTCGGCACTCCGTTTCTTTCCTTGAAATTGTTCTTGTGTCCATCGTTAGTCGCCCATCCCGGCTTCCCTTCGGCAGAAGAGCAGACAGCTAGCCAAACTACACCTTTGCCGGTGTACTTCTTCTGCAAGCCTTGCATATTGCCCGGCTCGTAGTGCTTTCTGACAAAGGGGCAATGGAAGTTGAACCATTCCAAAACAACCGTTTTGCCTTTGAAATCGGACAGTTTGCGAGTCTTACCATCCCAGTCTTTGACGGAAAAAGCAGGAGCTGCTTTGCCGACGGCAGGGGCTGCAATGGCTGGTGCCGCAGGAGCCGCGCCTTGAGCAAGTGCGGGCATCGAGGAAAGCAGTCCCGAAGAAGCCGAAACAACCAAAAGTGCGGCAAATGAGTGCACTAAATTCGAACGGAAGTGGTTGCGCATGCGAAATTCCACCTTTAAAGTTTGGGATACACGTGACATTACAATGCGGCTAATTGTAACCGCTTTGCCTCACTTTAGTCCTGGAGAGCAGAGCCTGGACTTGCATGGCTCTCTCCTTGTTTCCGTGCGACAAAAGCATGTTCTCGTACTGCTTCAAAGCATCGGCAATTTTCGCATCAATTCTTTGCAGCTCATTCTTCTCAACAACCGCCATCACTTCGGCAAAGAATGAAGCAGCTTCGTCAGTCATCTTCAGCTTTAATGCATCCTTTCCAGCCAGCGCCGAAGCATCAAGTACCGCGGGATGTTCCGTGCTCAAAGTACGCTTGTTTATGAGCTTCATCGCCTTATCGCAAAGATGCGCAGCCGAATCGACCCGTCCTTGAGCCAGAGCGATTTCGCCACGGCGCACCAAATAGCCGGCCAAAGCAGGATTCGTTGGCGAGGTTGCTTTCTCGATAAAAGTCATCGCATCAATCAAAAGCTGGTCGGCAATTGGATACTGCTCGCATCTGGCCATCGCTTCTGCAGCCAGATGGCAACTCACGGAAGCATCGAGCGGTGGCAATTTCTTCTCGAGCAGCATCGTTTCTTCCAAGACGGAATTGCGCCATAACTCTTTCTTCTTCGCATCCGATGCCATGTACGCGGCTTCCATCAAGCCCAGCAAAATGGGCAGCTTGAACGAATCAAGTTTTCCCTTTTGCTCGTTTACTTTAGTGAGCGCAGTATTGAATTGAATTTCCGCGTCGGCTGCATTCTTCTGCGCGAGGCGCAATCTGCCCATCCGAATCAGTGTCGACATTTGAATAAGGAACTTGGAATCGGGGTCAGAGATTTTTGCAACGGACTTCTCCGCCTTCGCCAGAGTATCCTCCGCGTCCTTCAGACGCCCTTCTTCGACATATAAATCAGAAATAGAAATGAGAAGACTTGGGGAAGGATAGATCTTATACAATTTCTCGAAAATCTTGAGAGCTTCATCGGGTCTGCCTCGGCGAACTTTCAATGCAGCCAACTCCTGCAGCAAACCGATCACCGACATTTCATCGCGAATCTCAGCATCATGCTTGCCAGCGAGGATTTCGTCGAGCGGCAAGACTTGCAGATAAAGCTCTTCAGCATCCGCCAGTCGCCCCCAGCGCACGTTGTTTTGCGCCATCTTGAGTTTGAAAGCGTTCTGATCCACTTTGGCATTCGGATTAAACTCTTCCATGCACTTGAGACCGGCAGAAAGCAGGCTGTCAGCCAGTTCAAAACGGCTGAAGTAGCTCAATGACGAGGCGATATTCGGAATGTTCTGCGACGTGTATTTGAGCGCCATTTGACCGGCAAGAACGGTCATGGCAAGCCAGAGAACAATAATGATGCGCCGCGACGTGGTGGCGCCGCGAAAACGTCCCTTCCACTCACCGTAATCTAATAAACGCCCGGTGCTAGCCAATCTCTCAGCATAATTTTCCAGGCTGGGTCCAACCAAAAACGATGCCCACAGCCCCGCTTTCTTAGAGAGCTCTGCGACATCGTAGTAAACCTTTTCGGCTTCTTCGGTTTTTCCTTGCATCAGCAGCGCATCGGCAAGCTGCCCCTTTGCACCCATCACCCAAAACCACTTCGGTCCGTGCGCATTCTCACGCCAGGCAATTTCGAAACGCGCCATTCGCTCGAGCATCGAGTAATAGCCGATCAACAAGAATAACTTGCGCGGCAAGCTGAGCGCAGTGACCGCAAGCACGAGCGCGCTCAGTAAAGCCGGATAGATTGAATATAACAGCAGGTTATTGAGGGGCTCACCCATCTTGCTTGCAAAGTAGCCGGAAGCAATGAAGTTGACGAGGAAAAGAAAACTGGCGCCGCAAAGAATAGCTGCGGCTGCAAACGAGAAAAAGTGCCAGATAAGTTGAAATCTTCCGCCCATCAGTCATATTAGACACGAAATTGCTCCCCAGGTGGGAGTTTTTAACCCTTGACTGCTTGCCCTTCAGGTGCCCGGGTTATAATTGGCGAAGAACGTGGGGATATAGCTCAGTTGGTAGAGCGCACGGATCGCACCCGTGAGGCCTGGGGTTCGAATCCCCATATCTCCAATTTTTTGCAAAACGGAATGAGTGCTTGAGCTGCACCACCAGTGGTGGTACTGCCGATGCCGGACAACATCTGGCACCTTTCGCCCGCCCCCTCCTGACATCAAGCGAGGGCATTTGCGCCTGTTTTAACGCCCGTTACTTTATCTTCGGCGCCCAAAAGGCGGCAGGAATGACTTTTCCAGCCGTGAGTACATTCTAAGAAAGGCTTTGTTTACGTGTTGACGCGCCAGGCTTGGCTTATCGATACCCTGGGTGTTAGTATGTCAATGCTGAGGGCTATTAGCTCAGGTGGTTAGAGCGCACCCCTGATAAGGGTGAGGTCCGTGGTTCGAGTCCACGATGGCCCATATTTTTCAACCTCGGCTGAAAACGCACATCCTTGCCGGAATTGCCGGCGCCTCGAAGGTTCGAAAGTTCGAAGGTTCGAAAGTTCGAAAGATGGGCGGTATTGCTGTCCAGGCATATAGATTTAGGGGTGCACGTCTTAGAAATTGCCGTAGGGCTTGCGAACCACAGGCTGCTGCGGAACGTCATCGCGCGGCGGCGGAATATAATCGCGCGGCGGCGGAGTTATATAAGGCACTGCCGGAGGCCTATAAGAATCGGCCGGAATTGCAGGCTGGGTTTGGAATTGCCGGTATTGCGGAATTTGCTGCCCGCCTCTTCTCAGTTGGTCAAACTCCTGAAACCGCTGGAAGAATGGCACTGTGGGGGCAAACTCTCGGAATCTCGGAGTAAGAGGAACGCGCTCAGAAGGCGCCGGAACAGAATCTGGAGCAGGTGCCGGGCTTTCAATCAGGGCGCCGCCGCCCGCCATTCTGCGCGCTTCGGACAGGGCACGCTGGAATTGCTTGTCCGCAGCGGAGAGAAAGAGCGTGCCATTTTCTTGAGCAACGGTGATGTTTGGCTCGATACCGAGGCGATTCGAGTTGCCGTCACCGGCCCAACCGCCGCCCGGGTTGATGAATTTGGTGTTCGTCACCGCCACCATCGTGCCGTTATCGATGGGCACGAGCGCCTGCCCGACACCTTTTCCGAAGGTTCTGGAACCGACCAGAAGTCCGGCGTCGTTTCCTCTAACAGCGCCGGCAAGCAATTCTGAAGCGGATGCCGAATATTCGTCGACCAGCACGACCAGCGGTCTGCCATTCAACATATACTGATTGCGCTCACCGGTCGCATTGAAGAGAGCGCCCGGACGAACGGCTTTGACTCGGTTCTCGCTGAGTTCCACAGTTTGCGACACAAGACCGAGCGGCGTCCGGGTTTCTTCCGTGTAGAGCTTGCCTTTCTTCATCAGCAGTCCGACTGTTTCTATCATCTCTTCGACACGCCCGCCGGGATTGCCGCGCAAGTCGACGATAAACGCCTTCGCATCAGGGTTCTGCGATATCACGTCCTTCAGCGACGTGTCGGTTTTGTCGTTCATGAAATTGATAAGCCGGGCGTATTGAACATCTCCAAATCGTTGATGCACAATCGCCGGCACTTCCATCTTCTGCCGCACAACGAAAACATCCAGCCACTTGCCGTCGCGATCGATTTTCAACTGAGTTCTGGACCCGGGCTCCCCCGTGACCAGTAGCTGGACTTGCTGCAACGCCATATCCTTGGTCGATTGATCGCCGACTTGCATGATGATGTCGCCAGGCTTCAGTCCGGCGCGCTCTGCGGGCGTTCCAGGAAAGACGCCGCTTACAATCGGATACGACACGCCACCGGTGCGCTCGTTTTTTTGCATTCCAATATTGATGCCGATGCCGGAAACCTCTGTTTCGCCTTGAATAGCGCTTCGCAGCTCGTCCGCTTGTTTTTTGTTGAGAACTTTGGTGTACGGATCGCCGAAAACTTGCAACGCCTCATTGGCATAGTTGACCGCGTCATCATCGGTTTTTATCTCGCAGTTGAACTTGGCTTTGAAATCACGCAGCTTCTCAACGGCGCTCTGGTCATGATAAAAGCGCGACGCAATGTCCAGCGCATGATCATAAAGCGGCGACGGAGCGCAATTGCCTTCCGTCGCCCTTCCCCTTAAAAAGTCCGGCAGCCAATCCGTGATCCCGGCCGTTCCCGTCATTTCAGCGGTCGACAACGCCAGAGCATATTGCTCTTGTTTGCCGATTTCAGAAGAAGATGAAGGGGGAACGCGCGTAAAAGCGCTATCTGAGACAGTCTCAGAAAATCCCATGGTTCACGATTACCTCAGTGCCCAACTACTAATATGCAAAGCTGGTAAGTTTTGGACAAGTTTGGAGAGAAACGGGCAACTTCTATGGGAAACCCTTAGTTTTTTCGAGCTGCCCCCAGCGGAGCGATCAGGCCTCGGGTGCTTTTCTTACGCTTTCTTGCTGCCTATCGAGCAGCTCTTGCTTGCGTTTTTCAGCGGCATTAGCATCAAGGTGGCGGTTCTGCTGACGGAGAATCGAGACGCGCAACTCCAGCGCTTTTATCAAAAGGTCAGCTCGAGCATCCATGTCCTCCAGGATCGAAACAGCTCTAGCGCTAAAGCCGTCAGCTTCCGCGGTCCTTCGCATTTCGTGCAAAATAGCCGACAGACCCAGCAAGGTACCGGCATACTCGAGATTGTTGTGCCCATATAGGTGCAACCGCAGCTCCGCCAGGCGTTTCATTATCTTTTGCGCCTTATCGCCCTGATTGATATTGACGTAAAACTCAGCGCAATCGCCCAATGTATATTCCAGCACCTCCGGCTGAAAACCGGAAACATCTTCTGCCGCCTCTACAGCCTTTTCGTACATCATCTCGGCGCGCTTGTCGCGCTTTT
>JADYYD010000200.1 GCA_020853845.1 Candidatus Melainabacteria bacterium | reverse complement strand
TTAAGCGTGCCAGAGCCCGGCAGTTCAAAATCAATGCGAAGATAGCACTTCAGGCGCAAGCGAATCTATTTGATAACGACCGACACATTGTTGGACTCGAAAGAAACATTCGATTCCTTGAACAGCATAGTAAGCAGCTCTCTATACAGCCCGTAAAGGGGAATTCGCTTCGCCACTTCGTCTCTTAAGGTATCGCGAGTAAATTTGAAAGACCGGTGCGACGGACCAGCCATGTGATCGAGCTCCAAATAGTAATTTCCGAGCGGCTGAATTTGAATCTCGAACAAGCAATCATTCCATTCGACAACGCTCTTAATCGCCCTCCAGCCGGTGCGTTTCATCTTGCTGGGATCGCAAGTGAGATAGTCTTTTGTCTCGATAAACGCCAGCAGAGGATGCGAGCATTCCTCAACAATGGGCACACCGCTGTCGGCCAATCGTTTTGCCATGGAATCATTGATGTCGCCCACCATGAGGTTCTTCAATGTCTCATGAACGGCAAGACAAGTCACTTCGTCTTCGCAAACGATCTTGATGCCGAAAATGTCTTTGACGAATTTGCTGTACTGCCGCAGTTGTTTGTCGCGCGCGACCAGCTCATCGAGCATAAAGATCTCATCGGCAACCTTGTTGGACAGCTCTTCTTCAGCTTTCACCCGGCTGGTTAGACGATTGACGCCGGTAATAGGACGCGAGAGCGGAATGTATTCGACGAAATTGGCGGCGAGGTGCAAAGGCACCCACGAACGGTCTTTTTGATAGCGGAAATTGTCGATCATCATATTGCCGAGATCGATGTCCGTTACCGAATAGAGAGTTTCGCGATTGATTCTCTCGCGAATGAGGAACTGCCGATTATCCTCGCCCGGAAGAAAGCCGATGACATTGCTGTGCAGCTCGAATTCGCCTTCGAGCATAATCATCGCCAGCAAATTTGTAAGCAAATGCAAGCGCCTTTCGCCGTCGAGAATATCCTGGCGAAATGCCTCGCGCACGCGCTGGACGAACTCGCGATTCAACTCGATGGTCAAATGGGCGTCAGGGTTTGCCTCTTGCTCGTTCTTCTTTTGTGCAAGATAGGAAATAAATTCGTGCAGGACAGGAGAATTCATCGCCAGAAGCAACGGTGAATTCGAAATTGGAAAATCGATTGAATGGTTCAAGGGGGACTTCCAAGCAGAGCGCCTGCCATCTGGCATTATATTCTGCCTCAAAGCCGGAAAATGCAAGCGCCGCAAAGGCGATATTTAATCGATATCTCCATCAAACTTAAAAACAGAACGGCAATACATGAAACGCATTTTCAGTGTGGTTTTCCGCACGACAGCCGGGCAAAAACCCGGCTATTTCTGCATTTGAAGCCTCGGTGAAAGCTTTACTTCACGCACCTTTTACGTATTGAGAAATAAGATCTTCGCACCGTGATGGTTCGGAGGTTTTGTCCCATGCGCTCAATCAGGTCCCGGAAAGGCAGCATGTTCGCTCTCACGAGCGTTCTATTCCTGGCTATTACAATCATCGGCATTGGTTTTTTCACATTGATAAAAACGCTCGGCGGCATGCGCGAACTGCAGAATGCCACTGAGTCAGGCAACCTCAATGTGGCAAAGATCGCCATCAAATCGCCCTATGTCGAACTTCAACACGGCATGGAAAACAACAATTTTGCCGGACTGGTGGACAGCACCGGTCAGGTCAATTTGCTGACCTACAACCGTCTTGTCGGTCAGGTGCTTCTGGTTGCCATCAACGCGCAGGCACAAGGAACGCCTGAATCGCGCGAACATGCGCGCCTGCTCATCGCGGCGCTGCAAACGAACAGAGACAGCATCGGCAGCCGCTTAAACGAAGCGCTTTGCGATGGTTTTGCGCATCAAGGCAATTTCGACAGGCTGGCAAGCGCAAACATGGTTCGCATGCTGGGCAAATACTCGCCGGCAGCCAGAATACCGGAGTTCAAATCGGCATATCTCAAGAAAGGCGAGTCCACCAACGTTTACCTCGATCCCACCATTCTTCCTTTCAATACGACGGCACCGGCTCAAACCTTCAGCATCGGCAGCAAGGATGCAACCGGCTTCGGCTACATCTCCGGCTATCAACCGGTCACTGTCCCGGGCATAGGCACCATCGCCGGTGTGCCCGTTTTCCCCAATCAGCGCCCCCACTTAGTTTCGACAACCGACTTTCACAACGGCACGCCGCAGCCAATTTCAGGACATGAGCTGCCACCCAATTCATTCCAGTCGGCGGGAACGGCAAAAGAAAATCACAGTCAGGACTTCCTGCGCGCCCTCTCGTGCTCCATCGTCGGCGCGCTCAATTCCAAATTCACTGCTTCCATCCCGCGCGGATATCTAGTCATCAACAACCCGTCCGGCAGTTGGGATCAAACTTCCCTGCCCAACCCGGCGACCATGCTGAACAACGAACTGTTCTCCGGCGTGTTTGTCGCCAACAACGGCGCGTTCTCCACCAACATGTCGCGCATCCAGCAGTGGGCAGACTACAACAATTCGGACAAAACCGGACCGCAACCACCCACCGAGGGTTTGTTCGGAAACCCACACGGAATCACATCTTTGGGTGGAAACGGATATCCTGCGCAATGCGATTACACCAGCCTGGACGGGGCGGGAGCGAACGCCGGATGCCAATCGCTGGAAAACGCATTCCGCCAGGCATACGGCGCCAACGACACCATTCCTGGAACGCGCACGGAACTGACGGCTGTTGAGCAATTGCGCGCCAACGTCAACGGGCTTTTCCCGCAAGGAGGTCAAATCTCGGTGCCGGCAGGCTTCACAGGCATGAGAATATTCCAGTACGAACAACCATCACCATTGCCCGCCGGTTCCGCTCCCGTATTTTCGAGCGCCGGGACTATCGCGCAACTTCTTGCTCAAGTAGGCAACGGCAGCGGTTCCGACCGTGGCATTCTGGCTCTCGTTCGTCAAAGAATCAGAGAAATCAAACCGGAGGCCACCGAGGGCGAAATCAATGCACTGCTCTCGAGCCGGACTGTAAATATGGGGCAGCGGCTCTATATCTACATGCTCAACAAGCAGCTCGTATTGACGGAAGCACCACCGCCGTGGCTGGTACCGAATACAGTGCCGGATGGTTTGCCGACCATTATCTCAAGCTCGTTCCAAACTATCGGAACCAGCGTCAATCCGCCAGGAGACTCCGGATTCAGAAATGTTGTCTTTTCCGAGATGCCGAATCCATCGACCTTCGGCTTGGGACGCGAAGAAGCTATCTTCACACCGTCTTCCGGTTTCAATAACCTGTTGGCTCATCTCGAATTCCGCAGCCAGATTGAACCGGCGCCGAGCGGTGGTGGTGGTGACGGCGGCGCAGGCGGCGGCAACTAATGAGGAACACAGCTATGACGAAGATCAAATTTGCAACTTTGTCTGTCGGGGTTCTGAGCGTCATGATGCCGGTTGCGGCTGGCGCACAAGCCGGCGATCAGGCGCCGCAGTCTTATGCGCAACCGCGCCCGCAAATTGCCACTCCGGCTCAAGTGCAAACGCAAGCTCAGATAAAGGCGCAAAAACATACGCAAGCGTACGCGAAGGCGGCATCATACGGGCGGCCGATGGTCCCGCAGTCTTCGCTAAAAGGCCCGCAAAGGACCGAGCAAAGCCACTATGAACTGCAATCAGATCGTCTGGCGCAAATGGTCGAATTACCCGGGGTGCCGCAATATACGGGCAGAATGACCTTCATCACCGGCACGAGATTTCCGAATGCAAAAGGCGGAGCGAGCTTGACGCTCGAATTGAAAGCACTGGAAACCGCAGACCAGGTAAAAGACTGGTATTCCGCAGCGCTGCAGCAATCAGGCTGGAAACTCGACAATGCGATGAGCAATGCGAATACGGTTGCTGCCTGGCAGAATAGAAAAATGATTCAAGTCATCACGCGACCGGTCGGGAAAATGCGTTATAGCTGCGATGTAATCATTCGCTATAAATACGACAGCTAATCACAGGCGCGGCACGGCACGGCGAGTGGTGGGGCGCGCGGCGAGTGGTGGGGCGCTCGTCACATCATAAGTGCAAAGTGCACCATCTCAATTTGATTCGATTCACCCCATTAGAAATTTTCGAAAAAATCTTATGGAAAGTCCGCAAAGGCTTACACCGACTTCGTCTTGCGGCTTTTGGGCGAAACACAGCCAGGTTGGGCGTTTCGGCCGTTTTCGTAAGAAAAATTCGAAAAAATCTAACGCCCTCGCAAGCGCGTTCAAAAACAGAGGTATCGACAAGACCGGCAAAAACAAAGCCGCCGCACTTTATACTATCTTTTTTAGTACCACAGGTAAAAAAAGCGAAGCGAGAAGAAAGCACCACAATCTGCCAACAGGCAAAAGCCCATCAACAAACAGCATTGCTCAATCTCGCTTCGCAGTTTTTGTCGCCCCTGCGCCTTAGTTGGCGATGGAGCGGGACACTTTGCGGCGCTGGTCCTCAGTCACGTGATACGTGCCGAGCAGCCAGTCCCACAATGGCAACACCACATTGTAGTTGGTGTTGGGGTAGTGGTGATGCAACTGGTGACGCCGCTCGAGGAATCGGAATATCGCGTTGCGCGCGAAGAACCGCCCCTCTTTGCGATGCATCTCCAGATGCACGAGCCACCAACCGACGCTATAGACGACCGAGAACACCACCCCGACGCCGACGGTGAAGGGATCGATGAGCCAAACAATCGGCACCATCGGCATTCCCACACACGCCGCCGCAATCAGGATGTGCGACAGATGGTCGTCCTCTTCGTGGTCTTCGTGATCATAACCTCGCTTGTGGTGCAGCGCCATGTGGTTGAAACACAGCGTCGCCAGGAATTTCAGCCCGAGCGCACGCGCGATTCTCATGCGGTGCATGAGCCAGCGGTGCGTGGTGTATTCCACGAGCGAGAAAAGGATGTACACGAAAGCAAGACTGCATGCTGTATGCAATGCGAGCATCTGGTGTCCTTATAAATTTCGAAATTCATTTGCCTCCGCGCGGAAGAGGCGAGGCTTGCGCCCCGTTCTCTTCTCAACGCTGAAGACGGCGAAGGTCAGCGCTGACCGCGTACAGACTTAAGCACCTCCTCAATCGGGAAGGCGTAAGGCACGAGCTGGTCGAGCGTCAGACAGAGGATGCTGCCGTCCTTCGGCTCTTCGCCGATGACGTGCATGCCGTAGCCGAACTCACCCATGAACTGCCGGCAATTGCAGCACGGCCACGGGTCGGAACCCTTGGGCGCGTAGACGGCAACGGCAAGAATGGCGTGGAACTGGTCCACACCCTGGGCGGCGGCGCGCTTCAAAAGACCGTCGCTGAGGGCGCCGGTGATGGCCGCTTCCTCAGCGTGGATGGTTTGCGAATAACCGCAGTTCTCGATGTTGAAGCCAGTGTAGATCTGCCCGTCGAAGGTGAGAGCGGCGGCGCCCACGCTGTACTGCGAGTACGGCTGGTAGGCGTTTTCGCAAGCCTTCTTGGCGGCTTCGATGACGCGGCGGAAAATCGCCTCGTCAGCCTTGGCCACTTTGATCGACTTGGGCAGCTTGGCCTTCGGGCGACGGGTGCGGATCTTGATCGGGGCGAACAACTTTTGTTCGCCGTGACATGAACACTGACCTGCTTTGTGAGCCATAAGTTATTTCCTTGCCGTTGCCAGTCTGGGACCGCCAACAGCATATTCGATGTGATGGACGCGTGCGCGGCCTTTCATGTGAAAACGGTGCCGGAAATTATCGCCGGCGAATTCGACGCACGACCTCCTTCATCAGAGCCGTTCTCCGCCTTGCAGAAGTTTTCTCCACCAGTCTTTCAAGTGTTGACCTCTGATGAACTGGAGCGGCTCTTACTGCGCCCTGATAATCGCCCGCTTGATTTCAAGCATGACGAACAGCGCGACGGTGACCGCCCCACTGATGAGCAGCGCGGCAGGCAGTGTCACGAAGAGGACGAGCGGCGCCACCGCCGAAGCGGTCACGAGAAAGATGGTGTAGACCACCGTGCAGAACACGGCGGAGAGCGCTCCGGACTTGTTGCGCTGCAAGAGCGGGTTGATGCCCAGCGAGTCACCAAGGACGCGGCTGAAGATGCCCGCGACGATGACAGCGACCTCGGAAAGCAGCGCCAGAACGAGCACTGAAACGATGCCGCCGTGGAAGCCGACAGACGTGGGCAGCACTGCTTCCAGACCAGGCAAGCCCAGTCCGAAAAGCGCTGCGAACATGACCAGATGCACGATGATGATTTTGTACATGGTAGTTTCTCCTATCGAGCTAGGCAGCCGGCAAGCACTCGCAAACCCACTTTCGATGAGTTGCTGGAGCACTTGACCGGCTTGCCGTTCGCTCTAGAGCACGGGTTGTTCCGCGCTCAGGTTTGGCTTGCTGCTTGGCTTACAGCTTGGCTTGCAGCTTGGCTTGCTGCTTGGCTTGTAGCTTGGCTTGCAGCTTGGCTTGCAGCTTGGCTTGCTGCTTGGCTTACAGCTCGAAGCACTGCCGGCGCTGAGGCACGACAACCGACCACCCGAGAGCCTTCTCGATGTGCCCCTTGAACTCTTCGAGCGCACCGCCGTCCCCGTGAACCAGGAACGTTTTGCGCGGCTTGTTCTCGAATTTGCTCATCCAGGCGATGATCTCTTCGTAGTCGGCGTGCCCCGAATAGTCGGACATGTACTCGATGGTGGCGCGCACCGGAAGAACCTTGCCGTGCACACGCACGTGCTTGGGCTTGTTGTTGACCAGGTCGAAACCGAGAGCACCGGTGCCCTGGTAGCCGACGAAGATCACGGTGCTGTTCTTCTGCACGAGCCGCTTCTCCAGGTGACGGAGAATCTTGCCGCCGGCGGCCATGCCGGACGAGCCGACGATGATGATCGGCTCATTCTGGTTTTCGTACAGAGCGTTGGTCTGCTCGGGCTTCGTGCACTCGAGGTAACGAGGCGGAGCAAACGGGTCCACGCCATTCTCGAGCTGCTGACGAACTTCGTCGTTGAAGAGGGCCGGATATTTCCGGTACACAGCGGCGCCGGCGATAGCCATGCGGCTATCCAGGTACACTGCCATGTTCGGAATCAGCCCGCGATTGCTGAGCGTCTGCACGTCGTGCAGGACGGTCGGCACTCGGTCGACCGCGAACGCCGGAATGACGATGACACCGCAACCGGTGGCACGGTCCTTGACCTTGGCGCGAGCGTAGGCGTTGTTGATGTACTCGGCGAGCGTCTTCAGGCGGTCACGCTCCTTGTGGAGCTTGTTGCCGTACGTCGACTCCGAAATCACGTAGTCGGCGTTTTTGACAGCCGCGAGCGGGCGCAGCATCGGCGGCGTGGCGCGACCGACGTTGCCCGTGAAGCAGATCGTACAAGCGTCTTCACCCTCGCCGATGGTGATGGTCACGACCGCGGCGCCCAGGATATGCCCGGCTTCCGTGAAGCGCATCTTGATGCCATCAGCCAGCGTGTAGAGCTGGTTGTAGTTGATCTGCTTGAAGAGCGGGAAACACAGCGGAACATCTTCGGCTGTGTACAGCGGCACGCTGAGCGGAATGCGGCGCTTCTTCTTGCCGTTCGCTTCCGCTTTCTTCTGGCGGCGCGCGATGAACCGGTTGACGCGGTCAGCGGCATTTTCCTGCAGGCGACCGGAGTCGAGCAGCAGGAAGTCGAGCAGGTCCTTCGTAGCCGGGTGCGTGTACACCGCGCCTTTGAAGCCGTCCTTCACCAGCGCTGGCAGCCAACCGGAGTGGTCGATGTGCGCGTGGCTGATGATGACGAAATTGATGTCCTTCGCTTCCACGCCTTTGGGAAGGCGCTTCTGGCGGTTGATTTCCTCGTGCTCCTGATGCAGACCGCACTCCAGAAGAAAGCGCGTGGTCTTGCCCTGAGGCGACGAGTACTCGAAGTAGAACAACGAGCCGGAGACGTCTCCAGCAGACCCCATGATGTGCATCTTGATACGCTGGCTGGGGCGAGCCGAACGTTTGTCCTTTTCAGGTTTCATTGTAGAAACTCCTTTAGCCTGCGTTTTGTCCGGTGCGCTAAGGCTCCGGGTGTGAGACAGGCTTCATTTGGAAAGGGAGAAAAGCAGGGCAAACGAACGACTCAGGTTGAAACTTGCCTGAGCCGAAATCGAATTGCACGGACGTTTTCTTACGTCCTGCTAAAGTCCCTTACGGCGCAATACAGACAGCTTCAGGCGGCACGCGGAATGCGAGCAGTTGATAAACCTGGAAGTATCTGTGTTTGAGACTTTGTGTCTTTTTGCGCCTTGATGTGTGTGATTGAAGTGATAACCAACAGTAGCAAAGAGGAGGTGC
>JADYYD010000199.1 GCA_020853845.1 Candidatus Melainabacteria bacterium | reverse complement strand
AGCAGACGCAAGGGCGCCGGCGACCCCGGAATGTTTATCACCTTGAGATTGAGCATCGCAGCCAGGGGGTCTTTGATGACATTTTCGACTTCCGGCCCCTTCGATCTCTTGGAAATGCCGGCAATCGGCAGCCTGGTCTGAAGATAGTCCGCCAGAGCGTGCAAATGCCTGAGCGCCTCGCGGCGAGTCGACTCGGCCTCAATCGCCGTAACCAACCTGTTCAGTTCATCAAAATCGCTCATTTTCCTGACGATAAAGCACTGGCGGGATATACAAGAATCTGCCTTTGCGTGATGTTACCGCATCCTGCGCACCCGTTGATCGCCTGACAGCCTGTTTTTTCCGTAATTATGAACTGCCAAAGCTCCGGGTAGATAATGTAGGGGCGATGCCGGGTGAACCGCGCGTTGCTGACCGGACACGAGGACCGCCGCCACCCATGAGCACCGAGTGGGAACGTTTAAAATCGGACGCAGAGCATGCTCTTACTTACGGCAACAATGCCGAAGCTGAGGTTTTGTGGCGGCGCGCCGTCAAACTCGCCGAAGCTTTTCCCAAAGGCGACCCGCGCCTGGCTCTGTCGCTCGACCGGCTGGGCGACATTTGCTATCAGGACAAGCGATACCGCGAAGCGGAGCCGCTCTTCAGGCGTTCGCTTTCGCTGCGCGAGGCCACTCTCGGCTTCGAACATCCGGATGTGGCGACAAGCCTCAATCACCTGTTCGCGCTTTGCTATATCCAGGAAAAGTTTGACGAGGCGGAGCCACTGGCTCGGCGCATTTTGACGCTCTACCGCAAAGCATTCGGCGAATCGCACGAATATGTCGCCGCGTGCCTGCACAATCTGGCAAAGCTCGAGCACGCGCGAGGCAATTACACCGAAGCAGAGCCGCTTTTCATTCTGTCGCTCAAAATGACGCAGACGACACTGGGCGAAGATTGTCCTGAAGCAGGGCGCATTCTCAACGACCAGGCGGTCTATTTTGCCGACACTGATAGGCTGGAAGAAGCGGAGTTGCTCTTTCGCCGGTCACTGCAAATTCGCGAAGGCGCTTTAGGACCTGCGCATCCGGAAGTGGTCAACACTCTTTCGAATCTGGGTTCGCTCTACCGAGACATGGGGCGCAACTACGAAGCCGAGCCGATTTTCAGACGCTTGCTGAATATCGCCGAAAAGGCGCTCGGTCCGAATCATCCGGATATGGCGATAAATATTCTCAATCTCGCCAAGACGCTGCAATCTGAGCGCAAGTATCTGGAAGCGGCACCGCTCTTTCAGCGCTATCTTGCTATTCAGGAAAAGCACTTTGCAAAGGACGATCCGGCGCTTGTAGAAACTCTGCAGAATCTCGCGCAAGCTTATCTGGAAGAGAAGAATTTTGTCTCTGCCGAGCCACTGCTGAAACGCGCACTTGCCATTCAAGAGCTTCATTACGGTCCTAAAAATCCTGTAGTCGGCACGCAACTCAATCACCTTGCCGCGCTCTATTACGAAACCGGACGGCATGAAGAAGCCGAACAATTGCTGCTTCGCGCCATCGCCAACCTGCAAAAATTGAAAGAAGGAAAAGATCCGGCTTACGAAAAAACGCTTGTCGATTATTTAAAACATCTGGAAGCGATTTTCCGTGCGCAGAATAAATTGGCGGAAGCCGAGGAATGCCTGGAAAATCTGATTACGGCTCAAGAACGCATTCTCGGCGAGTATCACCCGGACATTGCCGAGAGTCTCACCAACCTGGCCATGGTGTTTCAATCACAAGCTCATTATCAACAAGCACAAAAACTTTTGCGTCGCGCGCTCATCATCAGCGAGCATTCGTTCGGCGCGGAACACCCTGAGATTGGCGCGCCTCTAAGCAGATTGGCGGAGGTTCTGCAGTTGCAAAACCGGCATAACGAGGCGTTGCCGTTGTGGCAAAGACTGGTTGCCGTCTATGAAAAAGCACTCGGTCCCAAACATCCAGACGTGGCCAATGTGCTGGACAAGTTGGTCGAACTCTACCGATACGGCAACGATCTGCCGCAAGCGGAAAGCCTTGCTCAACGTGCGCTGGCAATACGAGAAAGCGCATACGGACCCGAACATCAAGATGTCGGGCTTACTTTGAATGAGCTGGCGATGCTGAACTTCGAACAGAAGAAGTACAAAAAGGCGATACCTCTTTTCGAGCGCGCCGCTGAAAATCTCAAAGCATCTCTGGGAGTAAAACACAGCGAAGTGGCGCTGGCAGTCAATCGGCTGGCAACGCTGCATTTTAGACTCGGCAATTTCGAAGAGGCCGAGCCGCTGTTCAAAGAAGCACTGGCAATATACGAAAAGAAGGAAGATGCATCCAGTTCGCAAATGTCGAGCGCATTTGAAAATTTGATTGAGATGTATCGCGATCAAAGGAAGATTGAAAAAGCAGAAGCAACCGGGAAGAAATATCTGGCGCTGCGCATCAAGATGCTCGGTCCCGACCATCCGAAAGTGGCTGTCTGCCTAAAAATGCTGGCGGACATCTATTGCGACCAGGGCAAGTTTGATATGGCCGAACCGTTGTACAAGCAATCTATCGACATTCAAACCAAGCACAACCAGGACAATCAAGTCCTTGCCGAAACGCTCGATCAATACTCGCTGGTGCAGCGCAAGCTCGGACAGAAATCGACACAGAGCAAGCGCAAGTAACTTATTTAGAGACCTATGCGCGGCTCCACCGGTGGTGCGGAGATAACGATATCGTGTCCCTGCCACTTACTCTTTAAGACAGGCGTCTGGAGCACGCCCCGCGCACGGAGCACTTCGCCCTGCACCTTGTCTTTCATGTAATTGAACGCTTCATTGAGAGTGGTCTTTTCGCCCTTCGATTTCAATCCGTCGATCAAGTAACGGGTGAAAACGGAGTTGGGCACTTCTTTCGATTCCCACGAAACCTGGCTGGGCAAGCTCGAAGAGATAACCAATTGGCCTGTGCCTTGAGCGATCGCTTCCGCATCAACGTTCTTGACGCGAGTAAGACCTTTCGATTCAGGTTCGGCGGCGCCGGAGTGGCAAGCGTCGAGAATCAATACGACACGGTCCGAGTGAACGCGTCCTTTGATGACGCGGGTCAAGTCTTGCATCGCCAATCCGGAGGCAAAGAGTTGATCGGGTTCGGAGTCGTGCGCCAGAAGGTAGTTGACGCCGCCGACATCGAGATCCGATGAGCTGCCGTGACTGGAGAAATAGATCAGCACAAGGTCATCCGGCGCCGCCATGCGAGGCAACCATCTGTCGCCAAGCTCGGAGAGAATGTTTCCGCGTGTCGCTTGATCGTCGAGAAGCAGCTTCACATGGTCTTTCTGAAACTTGCCTTCACCGATCAAATAATCATAGAAGTCTTTGGCGTCTTTGCTGGGATATTTCAAATTCAAGGTTTCATTTTTGAATTTGCTGATACCGATGATCAATGCCCACTTATCTTTGACAGGCTTGTCTTCAGGCTTCGCTTCTTCGGCAGCTTTTCTGTCGGCAGTGCGCGAGGCCACCTTTATCTCGGCGAGCTTCTTCAAGAGTTCTTCCTTCTCTTTTCGCTCTGCTTCGAGTTTGGCAGCCAATGCTTGTTCGTGCTCTTTGAGCTTTTGCTTCTCTTCCAGCTCTTTGGTCAGGCGTGCGAGATTGGCGCTTTCATTGGCAACAGATCCGATATCGGCTCCGCCTTTTTTAGTGTGTTTTTCCTTCGGCGCCTTCGGCACGGGAATGGGAACGGCTGTCGAGACTGCCACACCTAAATTGGGAGCGCTCGAAACTTGAGACTTGCCGGAAGCAGCATCAGCCAGTTTTTGCAATTCGGTCTGGCAATACTCTTTATTGACTCTGGCCGAATCATTTCTTGGTTCGTACCTCAAAGCCTGATCGAAATCTTTGAGCGCCAGATCATATCTATTTTGGTTGGAATAGAGAGTTCCGCGAGCTACAAAATAGAATGCGGAATTGGGATTGAGAGCAATTGCCTGATCCATATCGGCGAGAGCCAGGTCGAATCGCTTGAGCGTACTGTAAAGAACGCCGCGCATATAAAAAAGTTCGGCATTGCGCGGGTTGAGCGCGATTCCTTTATCGAGTGATTTTTGCGCCTCGTCGAATTGTCCGGTGCCGAAGAGCGTTCTGGCTCTTTCCAGGCAAGAACGATCGCTGTCGTACCATTCGGCATGACACTTGGTGTCGGCCGAGGCTCCTGTTAAAAGAGCGAATAGTAAGATTCCGCTGAGTGCTTTAGCCAAATTCATAACGCGCGAGCCTTTAGAAGCTGAGGGGGGCCACGGAGTTCAAACCATCTAGGGCCTGTAACTACAAATCTTATTACAGGTTGGCTCTGGAAAATTAGGTAGTGCTCATACATTAAGTTGAGTCGCCGCGCAAAAAAGGCGACGTTTGGCGCCGCCCTTTTTGTTTGAATTATGCAAACCCTGACAGAGCAGGGGTTTTCGGACTAACTGTCCTTTTTCTCCATTCTCATGGACGGTCCGCGGTGATGCATGCCGCGTCCACCTTTAATCATCCAGTCGCGAATTTTCTTGCGCTGTTCTGCAGTCAAAACGTCCAGAACGGACAGCTTATTGTCCAACTTGATGTTGGAGACATCGGCGCGCAGCGAATTGATCGTGTCCTGCATCCGGCGAGCAGCCTTGGCGTCAACGGACGCCTGAGTCATCACATCTTTCAGGTGGCGCTCTTGCGTGCGAATTTCCAGCATTTTGGGTCCGACCTTATCCAGCAAGGAGTTCTTCAAAGCGTAGATCTTCTCGTACTGGTCGTCGGAAAGGTCCAGAGCGCCCAACCACGGGCAACCGCCGCGCCCCCAAGGTCCGCGCATAGACATGCCTTTGCGCATCATCATCATGCGAGGTTGAACGGGACATCCGGGAGCAGCCATCGGGATGGCGCTGGGATTCATAGCAATGTTGAATTCCGGATTGCCGTCACCGTCCATACTGATTTCGATTGCACCTTCCATGGGAGGCGGGCCTTCGCTCACGTCATCCGGCAGTTCCACTTCCTGGGCCAGGGCCGGGGTGTTGCACAAAACCGCCAAACACATACCGGACAGGGCGACCGGCAGTTTTTCCATTAATTTCATTAGTACTTCTCCATTAGAGACTTCCCGGAGGAAAACGGATGCACGACCTGAAAAGGCCACTACTTGTTAAAGACGAAGGTTTGAAGAAAAAAGTTCAAAGCCAAAGATTAAAACTAACAAATTGCAGTTCTCGCTTCTACTTTCTACCCCCCTCGGAAGGCAAAAAATGCCCCTTTATCCGTTAATATTCTCAGTTCAATAACGTAGATGGTTTTGCTCCCAGGTGCCGGACTTCGGCAAAGCGGGCAAAACTCGTGTCCGGCAGCCGGAAGCCTCAGGAGGCATGATGAACGGAACCAAGACCCGAGCAGAGAACTCAGCAGATTCAGGGACCGGTCCAGAACATCCGGCGCACACCGCGTCCAATAATTCAGGGGTGGCCGGCAAAGTCGGCAACTATCGCTGGTTCATCATCGCTCTGGGTTTCCTCATCACCCTCATCAATTATCTCGATCGCTCCGCCCTGTCTTACACCCGCAAGGCGATGGAAGCGGAGTTCGGCATCAACGACGCCCAATTCGGCTACATCGGGTCGGCATTCGCCATCAGCTACATGATCATGACCACGGTCGGCGGCATAATGGTCGACAAATGGGGTGCGCACAAAGTCTGGCCGATTGCCGCCATCCTCTGGTCCGCCGTCACCGCCATGATGGGCTTGGCTTCAGGCTTCTGGGTACTCTTTGCTTTCAGACTTTTCCTCGGCATCACTGAAGGTCCGCACTTCCCCGCGCTCACACGCGCTGTTGCCGACTGGCTGCCCACGAGCGAGCGCGCCCGCGCCACGGCAATCGGATTGGCAGCCGTGCCTTTCGCCAGCGTCCTCGGCGGTCCGCTCATCACGACGCTTATTCTCAGCCTCGGCTGGAAAGGCATGTTCGTCGTCCTGGGCGCGCTCGGCATTGTCTGGGCTATTGTTTGGGTCTACGCTTTCCGCGATTATCCCGAATCCTGCTCGTTTGTCTCAAACGCCGAACTTAACCATATTCGAGAAGGACAAGTTCACAACCGAGAAATCAAAGATTCGGAGCGAAGATCTCACCATCTGGCCACCGGCAAAACGACCTGGAAATTCATGCTTTTGAATCCGTCGTTGATGTCCAACAACATCGCCTTCTTCGCTTTCGGCTACCTGCTCTTCTTTGCGATTTACTGGTTGCCCGGCTACTTCGAGAAGACCTACCACATGCACCTCAAAGAAGTCGGCTGGTTTGTCGTTGCCCCCTGGCTCACAGCCGCAGTCTTGCTCGCTGCAGCCGGTTTCATCTCCGATTGGCTTTTGAAGAAGACCGGCAGCGCACGCCTTTCGCGCTCGCACATGATCTGGGTTTGCCAGCTCATCTCCGCGCTCTGTTTTATCCCTTTGATGTTCACCCATGATCTGAATGTCGCCATGCTTTCAATTTCGCTGGGCATCGGCATCGGGCTCATGCCTAATGCCTGCTTCTACGCGCTCAACACCGACCTGGCCAAAGACCGGGCGGCAACAAGCCTGGGCATAATGGACAGCTTCTTCGCCCTGGGCGGCATCCTGGCACCGGCACTTACCGGTCAAATCTTGCAATCCACAGGAAGTTTCAGCGCCGCAATCGCAGTTGTCATCACCTTCAACATCGCCGCCGTGATCGGCGTAATCCTGTTCCAGAAGCCGGACCGGGACATGGAAGCTGCCAAGGGAAGCTAATTTCTAATGCAAGTTCTTGAGAATTAGGGACAATGCTCCTGGAGTCTCAAGTGCCGAAAAAATCCACCAGCACCTTTTCCCACCGCTTACCGCGCGAAGGGAAAGGGCGATCTTATCAAACATAATCAAACATAATCAAACATAATCGGATGCTACTTACGGAGAATGCAATGCAGCTTTCAAGTACGTTGAGCAATCGCAAGGCAGCACTACTGACGGTATCACTTATTTTTGCTGTTTCCCCCGCCGCATTTTGCGAAGAGGTTTCGGAAGCAGTGGCGCAGACGGCAGACTTTGCGGGCAAGGCAGCTTTCTACAGCAGCGACTTGCACGGAAAGAAAACAGCGTCGGGTCAGCCTTATGATGAAGGCAAATTGACCGCAGCGCACAAACATCTTCCGTTCGGCACCAAGGTGACAGTCGTCAATCGCAAGAACGGCAAGACCTGCACTCTCACGATCAACGATCGCGGTCCATACACTCCCAACCATGTTATCGACGTCTCGAAAGCGGCTGCAAAAGAACTTGGACTGCTGTCGGACAACAAACGCCTGGTCGACTGCTACATCAAAATCGACGCCAAAGACTTCATCAAAAAGCAAAACGCGAAAGAGAAAGTGAAAGTGGCTGCGCAACCGCAGGGCGAAACGCTCTAAACTTTT
>JADYYD010000198.1 GCA_020853845.1 Candidatus Melainabacteria bacterium | reverse complement strand
ACTTGCGTGATGCGACTGCTGTCGCAGTAGACAAATGCATCGGCATCATCGCGTTCTATATTTATGTCTTTGGCCCTGGCCAGCATCTCCACTGCAGGCAAAGCTTCATCGACAAGATCGTTGAACGTGACAAGCTCGGCATCCAGCTTGAGCTGACCACTGTCCAGACGTTCAAGTTCAAGCAGATCGTTGACCATGGCCATAAGCCTGTTGTTGCTGGCGATTGACCTGTCGACAAGCGTCAATCCGCGTTCGCTCAATTGCCCGGCGCTTGAGTCGGATTTCAAAATGTCGAGAGTGAGCAGGTTTGAAGACACAGGCGTGCGCAAGTCATGGCTGACCATTGCCATGAAATTCTGTTTCATGCGCTCCAATTCTTTGCGGGCGCCGATGTCGTGAGCGACGCAGAAGTAAGTTTGCTCCTCTTGCGACCAGTGCACCGAAACCTGAACATCGACATCGGCTCCATTCTTATCCTTGAGCTGCGTTTCAAAAACTTCATTGGTCAAATCGCTTCGAGCCTTTTCAATCTCGGCTGATGCAGAACCAAAGAAATTCGAGATATGCTGGCCAAGCAGCTCGTCAGGCTGCATACCGACGAGCCCGATGACAGCATCGCTGACGAATGAAAAACGCAATTTGGCATCGATGGTAAAAATCCATTCACCGGAATTTTTCAATATTGCTCTTTCTCTTTCGGTCAATTTTCGGATTGAATGCGCCATCAGATGGAAAGTCTTATCTACCTCAGCCAACTCGTCGCGCCCTTTCATCTGAGGCAAAAGTTTTTCACCGCGTGCCAGATTTTCCGAATTTTTCTTCAGCACTGACAGTTGTTTATTGGTTAATACGACAATGTAAGCAGCAAATGCAAATGTCAGTGCAGCACACAGAAGCGCTGAATTGATCGCCATGTCAGCGAGGTGCTTTCGCTTCGCCTGCACGAGCACGAGCATTTGCTTGTACTTTATCTCTTGCTCGATATGAGCCAATTCCATGGTGGCAAAAATTTTGCGCCCCAGCTTCGTATACTGGCGCATGTTTGTAATGTCACGCAAGTTCACCGACTCGGAAGTTACTTCAGTGGCGGAAAGGACGGTGTCCTCGATTTCCACCATCGTCGCAATCAGCTTCTCAATGCGCGCATCCGAGCCTCCGTAGAGCTTGAGCTGCTGGCAGTATTTCCTCATCTGCTCCACGTGTAATATGGCCCTCTGCCTTTTCAATTCTGAATGAGACGACTTATAGCCGGCCATGTCGCTAAGCGTGTCGAAGCCGCTTTTCACAGCTCTGCCGATATGCAACATCAAATCCTTTTGCCGGCGCTCGTCTGCATAGGCGCGGTCCAACTCTTGCTGGGCTCTCATTATCTGCGCCAATAAAAAGCACTGCAAAACCAGTGGAATGAGAGCCAAAAGTGCCAGGCGATGCCACAATTTCATATGCTGAATGTCCGGGCGAAAAGCCTATTCGCGAAAACGCAGTTTGTCTTTTTCAATCTTGTAGCCCATGCCTTTGACATTCACTATAATCGACTCTTTTCCCTCAATATCGAGTTTGTTGCGCAAACGTTTGATAGTTTGCCAGACCGCAGCCTCAGAAGCATCGGACTCTGAGTTCCAAACGTGAGTCAGCAAAGCATCGGTGTCAAAACAATGATCGGCGCGGCGCAAGAGAAACTCGAGAACAGCAAACTCTTTCGGCAAGAGCTTCATTTTTACGCCATTGCGCCGCACAATTTTAGCGGCGATATCAATCTCGAGATCTCCTATCGCCAGATTATTCGGGCAATAGTTTGCCGGTCGGCGCATGAGCGCTTGCAGGCGTGAAGCCAATTCCCTGAAATCAAAAGGCTTGGTCAGGTAATCATCCGCTCCTGACGACAGACCTTCCACGCGATTATCGATTTCCGTCCTGCCTGTAAGCATCAGCACCGGCGTTGCACCGCCGCTGTCTCTGTAGTTTCGCAAAACTTCAAGTCCGGACATATCGGGCAAAGTCCAGTCCAAAACCGCCACATCATATGAATACAGCCGCAAGCGATCCAGACCTTCACGCCCGTCTGCAACATGCTCGACCGTGTGCATTGCGCCTTCCAGTTGTTCTTTTACTGATGAAGCCAATTGCAAATCATCTTCTACTAAAAGAATTTTGGCCATTGAAATTACCGATGGGGCGCCAAACGCCGAATGCTGGAAGGAAATGCCGCAAATTCAAGGGCAGGCGGACTTGCGGTCAATAATGACACAAAGACCATTTTCTGCAAAGCTAGACTTAAGAGAGATGCATGAACATATCAAGATGAAACACCCATTCTGGCACAGGCAACCGGCTGCAACACTTTGCTTCAGCTTACTTTTCGGCAGTTTGTTTGCCGGAGCGGCCGATGCGCAGAAAACACGCAAGCCTCATTTGCACATCGTGCAAGTGCACAATGTGCTGGGACCGATTGAAATATTTGCCAGCCCTGGCGTTTCGGTTATGAAACTTAGAAAATTAGAGTGCTCGATATTCATGGACAGCAAAGAGAAAAATCCTGACGTGCTTGTCGTCGCGCCTGAAAAACGGCTCTATTGCCAGATCCCTCTCAATCGTTTCGAATACGGGCTTGCCAGCACTCTTGATACAGTGACGGACCTGGAAATGAACCCGAAACACTGGAGACTTGTGCAGCGAAAGATGGATGGTGCGCTGATCTTGAGTAATTATACATATGAAAGCTCAGTGCGAAATTACAAGACCTTTTCGGCATACATCCCTGGCAAATCGGGCAACATCGCCGTAAAGTCCGAAATTTCCACTGTGCAATCGAGTCTTGCCACACCTGAATTTTGCTTGCTTCTCAAAAAGATGGAGCACGTGCCGGGAGTTGGAGGTGTGCCGATCAAAATGCGGACCGCATATTCATCAAAAGGTCGCTTTCGAAACCAGCTTTCCACGGACCACGCCGAAGTTTTTCAAATGCCGGAGTTGGCTCGTCCTCAACTTTCAGGCTTCAAAAAGGTAAGCAAATCCTCAGACATTTTCTTCGAGCCTGTAACCCTTCTCGACAATTTGCTCAGCAATTGAGCGAACGCATTTAAGGCTATGACCCGCAAACGCCCCGAAGGCGAACCAAAAACGCCCGTCCCGGTGTTTAACGTGAATGCAGTGACGCCATTGCAGATTACGAAGAGTGAGGATGTAAAAATGCTGACAAGAGCCGAAGCCACTCAACAGGGAATGAAGTTTGCCGAGCAGTGGGACAAAGAAAAACACTCAGTATCTGCCGAAGGAATCAAAGCATTCGCGCAGGAACTCAATTCTTACGACTCCCTGCCGGCGCCGCAGAAAAATGCGCTCAAATGGGCCGAGCTGAGAGGCGCTACTGATGGGCTTATTGCAGGAAATGTCTTGCCAAATCTGGATGTTGCAGACAGCAGCGCTTCAGCGGGTCTGCGCAATTGCCGCATCGTCGGACTCACCGCGGATGGTGACAAGAACTCAGCAAATGATGACCTCGTGGTTGCCATCGGACGCCAAAAGAACAATGCAAATAAAGCTGAAAGCGTGGTGATTCTGGGACAGGACGGCAAGTTCTATGAAGCGCAAAAAGTTAAGGGCGGTTATGTAAGAACGCAGAATGTGATTGCCGACAACGCTGCCGAGCTGGAGACCAAGCACAAGCGCAGCGATCTTAAACCTAAAGAGCAGCAAGAAGAAAAAGAGACACCGAAGCCAGCTTCGCCAATCGACTTCGAAATTTTCGCAAACGACCTACATACGTTTCAAGCGGAGCGCTGGGTGAAATCTGCAGCACAAGAGCAATTGAACAAGCTGGCAGAAAATTATTGCCGCCTCTCCAAAGAGCAGAGAAGTTTAGCCAGATTGGAAATAGCAGAGAATAATCGCCTGGTTGATGACGGCTTTTGGACGCGCGGCTTCAGAACCAGCAGACCGCAAGTAGCGATAACGCGAGACACGGAGGGGACCATCAGATTTTCGGCGGATTGGAACGACGGTGTTTCCATATTCGCACCGAGAAATCACCGTATTTACTCACAGAAGTTTAAACTGGAATCCCGATAACCCGCCCCTTCCAGACAGGTGAAGCGCATCAATCACCAGCTTTGCAAGAGCGTGATGATGCGCTTTCGCCCTTTTTTGCAGCGAGCATCTTCTGCCATTTTTTGAATTGCTCGATGAGCTGGTTACTGAACGCGATAAGAATCAAGTAATAGAGGAGCACCTGCCATATTTCCACTGGACTTACTTTCACAATTGCCCATGTAAATGACGAGAGAAATCGAACTGCGTCAACCAGAAGATTGAGCGGCAGCGCCGCGAGCCAATCGAGGCAACCAGCCGCGCACAATAGCAAAGGCTGAAGAACAAATCCTTGGCAGCACAAAATCAAAATCATGGATGACGCGAATCCCGCCACCGTAATTGGTGTCACCATAAGAGAGGCAAGCAAATTGGCAGGCAGAAACATCAGTCCTACTTGCTTGAAATAAAAAAGCTGCAAAGGCAGCACACAAGCCTGTGCAGCCAGCACCGTCAGAATTACTTCCAGCGACCAGACGATCCAGGGCTTCTCTACAGCGGACTTGAGGAAGAATGATAGCGGCGACACGATAAAAACTATTCCTGACAGCGCCGCATAGGAGAGTTGAAAACCTGGATCGCACACGGAAAGTGGATCGCTTAAAATGCTTATCAAAAGCGCCGCTCCAAGCAAACCGGCCACATGAATTCGCCGCCCCAAGCTGTTGGCAGCCAATGCCAGTGCGCACATCAAGCTGGCTCTCACAACAGACGCGCTGTTTCCGGCAAAAAGCACAAATACAATCATCATTGAGAAACACAGGAAATTGGCAGGTAAAACCGGAACGGAGAAGAGGCGGCAAGCCCAGTGGATCGAAAAAGTGACAACGGTGAGATTGAAACCGGAGGCAGCAAGAATGTGCGACAGTCCTACGTTTCTGAAAGAAGTAAGAAGCGCAGGATCGAGTCCCACGGCCTTTTCACCAAGAACCATCGCAGTGAGCAGTGGTCCCGTCTGGCTGCCCAGATTGGCGACATGCGATTTGATAAGACGAGCACGAACCGGCTCTACTTGATTGCAGACAAAATCCGGCAGGCAAAATGAGTTTGATTCGGTTACAGGCCGGGAGTTCAGTGAAAGTTGCTCGTCGCTTTTCAAATAGCAGATACTGGATATGCCTTGACGCCGCAAATAATTGACGTATCCACCCTTGCCTCTGCTCTCCAATGTACCGAGGTCGGCTACATAACAAACGCTACGAAAACGTGACTTTCTCACGAGTTTCTCCTTAACGGCGGAATTCTTGCGCACCAAAAGCAATGTCAGTCCAGTGCAATCCAGGCGCTGGGACCCACGAGCTGCATAAAAACCTGATACAGCACAAACAAAACGCGCTTGTTTGCCAGGCTTTGCCGGCAATGTAGATACAACCTCTGCTTCCAACTCGACGCTGCGACCGGAAAGGGAGGACAGATCGTTATTGGAAGAATGGGGCAAGCGCCCGCTCGCATAGGCAAAACCTAAGACCGGCAAAATGAGAACCAGCGCCAAAAGTAAACCAGACCACAAGTATTTGCGCCAATTCCAGGGCCGGGCACCGGATGACGGCGTGGAAACTTGAAGACAGGCAAAAATAGCCGCACCTAATATGGTCGGACCGAAGAGTAAGGTCCAACTCTGAAACGAGGCGGCGATTAAGGCACCGATCGCCACCTGCAGACTCAATAACAATAAAAGAACAGGTGGCGTCAGCACATCGAATCCTCCGCCTGAAAAACAGGAGGACAGGCCCCTTATTTAGAAAACGTATCGGCGAGCCAAAAAGTTCAATTCTCAAGCTTAAAATTGATAGTGGGCAGAATTCCATGCCGATTAAGAGGGACAAACATGCACCAGCCCATAAGACACCTCATGCCAGTTGCAATCTTTCTTGTCCTGACCACCTGCCTAACGGTGGCTTCTCCGCCGGCGCTTCATGCCAAGGCTTACCATCCGCCGGCGCGAGAGATGATCCAGAAAGCGGAATACATTGCCTTGGTTTCGCTGGAAGATCCCGTTCCAATAGAAAATAAGGGCAACGGCAGTTGGACTTACGCTGAAGTGACGGATGCAAAACTGAAAAAATCACTGAAAGGAACGCTACCGGCAAAATTCAAGATTTATGGCAAAGAAAATTTCATTTGCGCCCGTTGCCATTTTCCCAAAGGAGAAAGTCTCGTTTTCCTAAGAAAGGACCACGATCTCTTTGTCGGTCAAGCCTGGGAAATTTCCTGCCTGCCCGTGAAAGCGGGCAAAGCAAGCTGGTTCTCCAGCCTCGACAGAATCTCGCCGGATACAGAAACATCCGTCGATGAATGCGTGAGACAAATCCGCAAGGAATTGAAGCAGTAGTTATCGCTGAGCGTCAAAGAGGATGCGCTTTTCCTAGTGACGAATCTGGAGCGGATTGTACTTGCCTTGATTCATTTGCTTCTGGATATTGCCTGGCAGCTTGCTGTTGATTTGCTGGGCGACTTCATAAAGTCTGGCAACATCAGGATTATTCGGATCGAGCTGATGCGCGCGGGCGATGCAATCGAGCGCACCGTCGAAGCCACGCGGCTGACCGGTCATGTCTAACGCCTGGCGACCACTGTTGGTATCTCCGCCCAGCAGTTTGGCTGCCGATTGCGGGTCCCCATCTTGTTTGGCATATGCGCCAGACAGGTAGATCATTGCCAGATCGCGCATGAGCTTGGCTTTGTAGCGGCTGTCCTGAGAATTGTTATTGGCTGCAATAGTGTCTCTCAAGTCTTTTTCAATCTTGGCCATGTGCGTGGCGTTGAGACCTTCGCCCCATTTCGCCAGATCTCTGACTGCGCCGGCGATGTCATGCTCACCGTAGATCTTCGCTTCTTGAGCTTCGATGCGCTTCTTCACATTGTCGAGGTCGGCGATTTCCGATTGCTCGACTTTCTTGCCGGCGATTTCTCTGCCGAGATTGTCTTGCACTTGTTTCTTGGCGGCCTCAATATTATTGCGCGCGATGATGAAGTCTCTGGCTGCTTTTCCGCCCAGGTCGAGATCCTTGCCTTGCAGCAAATAAGTGGGGGTATCGGTGATGGTATTTACGTGCGTTCCGTGTGCCAGACGTGACTCGGCAAACGCCGTACAAAGAATTGCCGCACCGCGATTGGCTTCGAGCATACTGCCAAATGAGCTGGTCTGCTTGGTCAACCATTCCGTGCGATAGACCTGCAGGGCGGAATCGCCGCGTGCACCCTTCGTCTTGCCGTTGCCTTCCTTGAACCAATTGGTCCAGGCCATAAGACCATGCGACTCGTCGCCACGGCTGAGGGCGCCGAATTTGTCGATAGCGCTCATCATGGAATTGTCGGTGCGGTTGCTTACGTCATCTTTGAGAAGACCCCAGGCTCTGTCTCTGGTGGCTGCTTGCGGTTCAGGATCGAGAACGGCGTTTTTGAGACGGAATGCTGCCCATGTGCCGCCGATCAATGCCGCTTGTTTCCAGTTGACGAACTTGCCTACTCCGCTTGTGGCCATGGGCTTGAATGGAAGCAATGCTTCTGCAGCAAGGACGCCGGATTCCAGCGTAGACTGGCGGAAGTAACGGCTGTAGGTGGCATTTTCGCCTTCAGGAAGAGCACTGCCGATCATCTTACCGACCATGAGTGCGCCTGCGCCGACAACGCCCATCTTCATCACGCTCGTCTTGGGACCGACAAGAAGTGCTGCCGGAACGAGTGCGGAGTTGATACTGTCGCCGATACCATTGCCGTGGTTGAAGCCAAATACCCTGTCGGCGTAGTGATCTACGACCATCAAGGAACCGGCGACACCGGCGCCTTTTACGATGCTCGGCGCATATTTGCCTGTAAATGCTTTCGCTTTGCCCATCGACGAGAGCTCGGTGGCGGTTGCTGCGCTTCGAGTGGCAGCCTTGTAATCGTCCATGTACTTAAGTTCGTCAGGCGTAAACAGCCCTTTCTGCCCGTTCAAGATGCCAGGGCGATTGCTTCTAACGTAACTTTCATGCGCTTGCAGAGCTTCATCGAGTGCTGTGGCGCGCGAAACAAGGGATGATCCCGGTTTGGTAGTCAAAGGAAGAGTCGGATCGCCCAAACTGCTGAATACTTTGGCACGCTGCTCGAGTATGCGAGTGGCAGCATTGTTGCGCTCGACCATCTCGGTGAAGCCGGAAGGAATTGTGGCACCGGTCGCCTTCATGTCATTGAGATACTTCAGTTCCGAAGCGGTAAACAGTTGCTTGCCGCCATTTGCGACAATTTGCGCATTTCTATTGATGGCGATATCTGCTGCGGCGGCGCGCTTCACATCGTCAGCCAGGGTCAAATCATCGAACTGCCCAAGCAACTTAGCGCGTGAAGTACGCCAATCCAGACCTTCTTGAACCGTACGGCCCATCTCGGCAAAGCGGTTCGACAGTCCATTGGGACCATCTACAGCAGTCTTGGCAAATTCGAGATCGGTTCTGTTCCAGCGAGCTGGATCGTGATTGTCTTGCCAGTAACGAGCAACTTTTTCTCTAAAAGTAGTTGGAGGAGTTTGTGCATCCAGCTTGACCGTGCTGGAAACCTTATCCATGATCCAGGGCATCGTATGGCTGCCGAACACACCGCCCATGGCACCAGCGACCAGATTGCCGCCCCAGCCGACAGTGTTGTATTCCATCGATTGATCGACGATTCTGCGTGCATTGGAAATTTGTGCGTCGTTTCCAGTGGTGCGAGTGCCGCCCGTTCCTGGCGCTTGCCCAGGCACATTGGCTGGGCGATCCCATGGATTGCCCTGAACTTGAGTGGGTCTTCTCAGCGGTTGTCCGGTTAAAGGATCGACATCGCCACCATTATTGTTGACCGGCGCCGGCGGGCGATCTTGACCTGGCTGTACTGGTGCGGGCGGGTTGGTGACGAGCGGCGAATCGGCTCCATAAGGTTTGCGCCAGCCGCCTTGATTGTTCTGACCTTGCGTTCCAGGAACAAAAGTGGTGCCGGCATCCTGCCCGTAGTTGGCTCTCCACTGACCTTGTCCGTTGGCGACTCTGGGCGGTTGTTCCGTGCCTTGTCTGAATGTCTGTTGGGTGTCACCGCCGTAAGGAGCACGCCATGTGGATGTTCCATAAGGCTTCTCGACTTGCCCTGCTTGCCCGGCTTGATACTGCGCTCTCTCGAAGTTAGCAGCTTGCAAACGCTGTTGCTCTTCCTGCAAGGCACTATCGGCAGCTCTAGCTGCAGTCGTCCTTTCGTCCGGCTGCATCTCGTATTGATTAAACTCAATTCCGCCACCCATGTGCGAAACCTCCGAAATTTTTCCATCCTGGCGCTGGGAGGGCGACTCGGCTCGCCCCTGGCTCATGCGGACATATTAGAGTCGGCTCACCGCCGGAACAATGCGTGTAATCCCCTGGCAGATGGGAGGATTCCCACCCTTTTATTAACATTTGCTAATCGGAGCCGAATAACCAGCAGGGCTCGGCTTTTGAAAAACATCCTCCAGACCGGCCGGAGCGGCCGCCTAGATAAAATTTGCAGGCGGGGGACCAAAAAAATGCAAACCAGCCGAAACCGATGCCGGCGATTTAGCGCGATCCGGTAGCGTTATTCAAGTAATAGCGGCTATGAGCTGCTGCCGGCTGCCCGTTGTATTTGGCATTGGGCTTGCGGTGATAGGGCGTATTACAGACGGCAGTGCGAGTAAACACCATCTGGGCAATGGACATGCCGGCATGCAAGCGCACAGGGCGATTGCCGACATTGACTATCTCGAGAGTAATTTGCGCGGGCGGATGACTGAAACCGGCATCGATAAATCCGGCAGTCACGTGAACCATGACACCCAAGCGGGCCAGGCTGGATTTGCCGGTAAGCTGGCCGACTATATCGTCAGGCAGGCAAAATGCTTCCAGGGTGGCGCCGAGAATAAATTGCTGCGGCTTGATCACTATATCGTCATCAGTGACATGGATGAGACCGTTCAAGACCGTCTCGGAATCATAAGGGTCGATGACCTGCTCGGCCGCTTCGTGCCAGGAGAACTTGTCAGCCAGGCGCACGTCATAAGAATTCGGCTGAATCAAGGCTTCGGAATAAGGCTCAATGATGAGCTTACCTTCGGCAACTTCTTGCTTGATTTCATGATCAACCAGGATAGACATTATCCAATCCCTCATCGAATACTCTGGGGTTCAGCTTTGCGGCCAGGTGAAACTACTGGTCAGCACATAGTATAACCGCAGGCGAAGCAGAGACTGCAGCTTTCCTGCCGCGCAACGAATCCGCTCCCATAGCCACATTCCGGGCAATCGGATATGGACGAGATATCAACCCGACGATCATTAGAGTTATTGAACAACTGATGCTCTTTGGAACGTTCAAGAATTACGACAGCCTGCACGGATTTTTGACTGCGTTTATTCCGGAGACCGGTTGGGGTCTCCTGCGGTCCCGGGGACTGCGCTTTTTTTGCTGAACCCTCTGACTGCGGCCTCGGATTGACTGTTTGAGCTTTTGCAGAAGAAGAACTTTGAAGATTGCAAACGGCAGACGGCCCGTCTTCCGGCTCCTCCGAATCGCAACATTCGCCGCGCCTGACGCCCTGCCTGTCTGGTTTAGCCAGATTCAATACCTGCAATGGCCGCGAATTGTCGCGGTAGACTGTAATGCCCTTCAACCCGCTTCTCCAGGCAGACAAATAGGCCTCACGAACTTCCTCGACCGATGCGGCGTGAGGGAAATTGATTGTTTTGGATACGGCGTTATCTGTGTATTTCTGGAATGCCACTTGCATGCGCACGTGCTCCGAGTAGGAAATATCGTGCGAGCAAACGAAGAGCCGGCGCACATCTTGGGGTATTTCCGGATGATCGCAAACCAGCCCGGTGCGGGCGATTTCTTCCATCAACTCTTTTGAATAGAAACCTCTTTCTTTGGCGATTTCTTCGAAAAGCGGGTTGACTTCAACAAGCTCGGTGCCCTCCATCACTCGCCGGACGAAACAGACAGCGAACAATGGCTCGATACCGGATGTGGTACCAGCGATGATAGATATGGTTCCTGTTGGAGCAATGGTGGTCACCGTTGCGTTGCGCATCGGTCTTCCCATAGTCTTCCATCTGCTGTACTGCCAGTTGGGGAAAGTTCCTCGTTCGGCAGCGAGACTTTCTGATGCACTATGGGCAGTATCATTCATGAATCGCATCAGCTCTTCCGCTTTCGCTTCAGACTCGCTTGTTCCGTACACGATGCCCATGCGGATCAGTGCTTCCGCCCAGCCCATGATGCCCAAGCCAATGCGCCTGTTATT
>JADYYD010000197.1 GCA_020853845.1 Candidatus Melainabacteria bacterium | reverse complement strand
TTCGGTTACTACCAGACGATGTTTCATGGACAGGCGCCGGATGATGCGGGAAAGATCGCAGAGCGGCTGCAAATGTGGGCCGGTTTGAATGGACCGAAACTCATTCCAGTGGGTGGGGACCACTTGCGCGCTCCGGAGCACTTTATGCAAGCTCTCAAAGAAGCGGAGAAACTTCTGTCCGACAAGGAAAGCGCCGGGCAAAAAGGTCAACGCGTCAAATTTTTGACGCCGCCTCTGGCCAAATTCGCCGCCGATGTCGAAGCTCTGGAAAAACTGCCTGAGGTTAAAGGCGAATTGCGTGAGAATGCTTTTGCGTCTCAGTTCGAGAGAGCCTACATGCTGCAGGGAGTGCTTTCCTCGAGACTGTATTTGAAGCGAGCCAACCGCATTCAGGAACATCGCCTGGCCAGCATCATCGAACCCCTGCTTACCCTAATTTCGATGAACCGCTCGCTGCCTTATCCGAACTGGGAGTTGGAACACGCCTGGCGCCTGCTTATTGCCAATCACCCGCACGACAGTATTTGCGGGTGCAGCGTCGATCAAGTGCATGATGAAATGGTGATTCGCACCAATCGTTTTCACCAGGCTCTTGATGCAGTCGAGAAAAAAGCAGCGCAAGCGGTTTTTTCCCCGGTGGCAAACGGGCCGGTCGCGCGTTTCTCTCGCGCACTGAATATGGTGGCTGACCCGGTGCTCGACCCTTCCCGCCTCATGGCTTGCAATTTGAGTCAGGATGAGGTTTCTGCACCCGTGCGATTCCAGTGGGCGGAAGAAATGCTTTCCAGGGAAACCGAGAAAGCGGAAGCCGCTTCACCCAGCATGCAAATCAGATCATCGCCCGCACTCGCCGTTGCCGGTCTGGCAGCCGCTAAAGACACAGGTCCACGAATTCTCGATCAACCGGCGCTCTCACTTTCCGAGACGTTGCAGATCGTATCGATGAGAGAAGAATCGCAGGTCTTTACCGCTGTCGGTGAAGAGCCTGTGGAGAAGCGGATCAAGCTCTATGACGGATGGGTCTGGGTGGACAAATTGCCGCCGTTCTCGATGCGCTCGACCGATTGGAAGACCATCGGTGGTGGTGGCAATGGCAAGTCTTTAAGAGCCGCGCCGGAGCCCGTCACTTTAGAGCCGCGTGCTGTCAGCAATGGGCTTTTGCGGCTGGAAATCACTGATGCCGGCAATCTTGTCGTCGAAGCCAATGCGGGTCAGGGCAAATCGGTGCGCTATGAATTGGGGCATGCTTTTCGTGACGTCGCCGATGCCGGAGACACTTACAATCATGATCCGATTGTTGCCGACGTGCCGGTTGTATCCAAAGTGCTGACCGTATCGCAAAGACAGAGAGGTCCTCTGGTTGGCTCGCTCTCGGTCACGTATGAACTCGAGATTCCGCTGCGCGTTATCGAAATGGAAAGTGAAGATGCCATTCCCTTCGAGAAGCCGGGAGTGCCGGAAAGAGCGGTCAAATATGTTCGCTCAGTGGAACTTGTGAAACACGAAGTGACGACCGAAATTCTTTTAAAGAAGGGTGTTCCTATCGTTTTCTTCGAGACTAAGTGGAACAACCGGTCTGAAGATCATCGCCTGGAAGTCGTTTTTTCCACCGCCAAAAAGGTCGAGAAAACACTTTCGGAAAATCACTTCAGTGTAGTTAAGCGGCGCCATACATCAGAGCCCGCCGCTTTGCCTGTGGCCGCCGGGCACGAGGCCGCACTGGACAGGTTCCCTTGCCAGCGCTTCTTTCTTGCCGAACAACAAGCGTTTTTCAATCAGGGATTGCCTGAATATGGAACGCAGGACAACAGCGTCTCCATCACGCTCTTAAGGGCAGTGTCGAAACTGTCCCGCCCGCGCTTGCGCACGCGGGGCGGCGGTGCCGGACCTTCTTTGCCCACGCCCGGCGCCAACTCGCTTGGTGATAACATCGTCAATTACGGCTGGGCCCCGCTCGGTGTTTTCGCGCGTCCGAAACCCGACGGCAAGCCGCAATCAGGTAACCCCGGCGATCTTGCCGAAGCGTATGCGCTTGCCGATCAATATGAAGGCACGACCTGGCTGCTTCTTTGCGGCGGCGATAGTGCCGAGGCGGAAGGGTCTTTTCTCACCTTGGACAATGACTCCGTGCGGGTTCGCTCGATGCACATGGACCAGAGCGGTAAATCCGTCCTGATTCGTCTTTTGAATGTCACTCTCGATACACAGAAAGTGACTTGTTCGCTGGCTGGCAGCGTCAAGAAAGCCGGACTGGTAAAGCTCGACGGCACGCTCATCTCATCTCTGGAATGCGCAGATGGCAGTAATGGCAAGCAGGTGACGCTGGACCTCGGGCATAATGAATTGACCACTCTCAAGCTAGATCTTTAGAGTTTTGGGGAACACTAGCTGGGAAGGCTTCCTGTAGAATGGGCCCCAGTAAGGCTGAAGCGGCTTTATTCGCGGGCAGAAGTGAGGAGTTGACGAGGAGTTGACAGTGAAACCTAGTTTTTCATCTCGAGCCGGATTGAGGACGCTTGCTCTG
>JADYYD010000196.1 GCA_020853845.1 Candidatus Melainabacteria bacterium | reverse complement strand
GCACGCGGATGGTAGTGCGGGGACGAAGTCGGATTGCGCGGACGAGTGGCGCGGATGAAGAGGCTGAGAGCGATCAAGATGCCGCCGACGATGAGAAGAATGGTGCCGATGCTCATGGAGGAATCTCCTTCGGTTGTGCCGCTGCCGGTATTGGCTGGCGGCGTGAGTTTCGCGGTTACGATCGTGTTGATGTTGGCGACGATGCGGCCGGGCACTGATGCCGGGTCGCTCGCCAGATACGAGCGCAGAACGGGAATGACCGGCCCGTTTCTGTCGTTCATCGTGTTGCGCTGGATGCCCAGTCCGTTGAGGTATTCGCCCGCGCGCACGCCCACCGAGGTGATGGCGTGTCCGTCGCCCGTCATGAGAATGATGATGGAGCGCTGGACGGGGAATCCGGAAGTCCTGGACCAGGTGTCCCACAGCTTGCGCACCAGCGCAGGTCCAGCCTGACGAGCGTCATTGCCGGCATCGTCTCCCGATGCAGTGACAACGACGATGACGTGCAAGTTGTGAACCTGTGCCTTTCCCTGTATGTCGGACATGAAGTCGCGACCGGAAAAGGACTGCGCCAGCCTTGGATCGACGCCGGGTGCGACGTAGATTTGCTGCGTCGGGCTGTAGGCAGGCAGCCAGCTCGGTTGAGCGGCAGCCGTACCGACCAGCGCCAAAATCATCACGAATAGGAGCGGAATTGCGTGCAGCAATCGTTTCATATGAACTCCGTTTCAGCCTTCGATGGTTTCCCATCAGCCTGGCTGAGGTTGGCTGACTTCCGATTGCATCTTCGAGTGTCTCGCTATTGCAGCCGTTCGAAATCCGCGCACATGCCAGTGCGGGGAAGATGGTGTCGTGAGGTAACGGCACTGGATTAGAACGACTGTCGAGAAACCTGGGAGAAGAAAACGGAAGATACTTTTTTCTGACATAAAACGACCTGTAAGCCTTGTAAATAGGTCGGTTACACAACCACTTTACATCTCTCGATTAGCCGCATTGCATGTGGCGTGCGAGCTGACGGGCTGGCGAATACCCGCGTTTGACAGCCTGTCTTGTGCGTTTGTTTTTCCGGTTTTCGCGGCGTTTTTCGAGTTTTCTTTTAGAAACCGGCAGGTCGCAAAGCGGCGCAAGAACCGCATTTCGACTGACATAAGGAAGCTTCAAAATCTAGCGCAAGGTATCGTTCGCGCTAATGCGCATGAACGCCAGAAAAGTGAAATGGCGTTAAAATCGCTGCTATCTGGTTGGAGTTTTAAAAATGCGCGCAGGTTTTCTCAAAACAATCGTTCTTTCGAGTGCCTCTCTTTTGCTGGTCTCTTGCAGTTCTCAAAGCACCGGCAGCAATGGCTCCGATGCCCAAGGCGGCGCCGCCACCGGCCCCGAGCAACGCAGGGAAGGCAGCAAATTCATCGAAGCGGCATACAACTTGCGTTCACAAAACAAACTGGCCGAGTCATTGGCCGAGATCAATAAGGCTGTGGAAACTGACAAGAACAACTATTACGCCTGGCAATTGCGCGGCGACATCAACAGCGTCATGAACAAAACGGAAGACGCGATTGAAGATCTCAAAAAAGCGATCGAGCTAAAACCGGATCTGGCGGTGCTTTATTACACGAAAGCGAAGTATGAAGGTCAGGCGAGAAAATTCGATGACGCGCTCAAAGACGCTGAACAAGCTGTAAAGCTCGAGCCGAAGAATCTCGAATATGTTTACATGCGCGGCAGCGGTTATGCAATTGCGCAGGAGTACAAGAAAGCAATCGCCGATGCCACCACGGTTATCAATGGTGATCCGAAGAACAGATTGGCTTATCGACTGCGTTCCGTCTGCTATTTCAAATCAGGTGACAAAAAACGTTCGGCAGCCGACGACAGAACCTATCAAAAACTGGCTCAAGCAGACGCTCGGGTTATACCTGTCACCGGCGTGCAGTGATGTCTTGCCAAGGTGTGCGAGTTCGTATGTTTGTTGAACCACGCCTGAGTCCGCTAAATTTGGGCTTGTTTGACCCTGCGTGAGTTGGGCGAGCCTTCCGAAACAGGTCAATGTAAACTGTCAAGGAGATGCAGAAGCTCGTAAACATCAGTACTTTGCGGTTCTCATCTCATCTTTCTTCCCGCGTGTAAAGCAATGAAAAGATCGACTGAAGTTCTGAATCTGTGTGTTTCTAACGGCTAGTTTATTACTCTACCCCGTCGTCCATTTCAATTTTTCCTTCTTCAGCTCTAATCAAGCCAATTCTCATGCTGTTCAGCAGTATTTGTAGCCGCGTGCTACTGCGAATTGGGCTTGACTGGAGTCGAGAAGGGGGATTTGATTGTCGCTATTCAAGTAACTCAAACGCGAAAGACGGGTATCGGCAAGAGTAAGAAGACCTTCTTGCATTCGACAATTGTCTCTCTCAATGCCTTGAAGCGACGGCGCTTTGCACCTGGAGGTGGAAGTGGCGTTGCTGGGCAACCTGTCGTTAAGAAAGAACGACACAAACGAAGGAATACCCCTGCCATGTCTTCACTGATATTTGGCTTGATGATCGTTGGGGTGATTGTTTGGATTATGCACAAGTGCCAGCCCTCTCATGCTCAAGTTCAGGCGTCCATCAAGCGCCAGCAACAGGCTATGGCTGCACTCAACAGTCCGATCAAGGTCCAGGTGACCAGTCCCAAGAAGCGTCTGGTCGATGAGAAGCCGCTTGCATGGCGGCCTTTCAAAGGCGTCGTCAACCATGAGCTCATCGAAGTGAATCCGGCCAAGAAGTACCAGAAGATCCTGGGCTTCGGCGCTGCTTTCACCGATGCGGCTTGCTACATGTTCAAACAGCTCCAGCCCGATGTCCGCGCCAAGCTGTTCCATGACCTGTTTCACCCGACAGAGCTCGGGCTGAACGTCAACCGCGTCTGCATGGGCGCCAGCGACTATGCGACCAAAGAGTACAGCTACTGCGACAGCGACACGCCTGATCCGGAGCTGAAGAAATTTTCCATAGCGCACGACACCAAGTGGATTTTGCCGATGGTCGAAGAGGCGCGCAAGGTCAACCCGGACATCTTCCTTTTCGCCTCGCCGTGGAGCCCTCCCGGCTGGATGAAAGCCAACAAGTCGATGCTGGGCGGCAACATGCAGCGGCAGTACATGCCGTCCTACGCTCAGTACTTCGTCAAATTCCTCGATGCCTACAAGAAATACGGCGTGCCGATTCAGGCAGTCACCGTCAACAACGAAGTCGACACCGACCAGGACGGTCGCATGCCGGCTTGCTTGTGGCCTCAGGAATACGAAGTCGACTTCGTGAAGTGGCATCTCGGTCCCGCGCTGCGCGACGCGAAGATGGACACCCAGATCTGGATGATCGACCACAACTACAATCTCTGGGGCCGCGCCATTGCGACTCTGGAAGACCCGCTCGTGCGCAAGTACGCGTCGGCTATCGCCTGGCACGGTTATGTCGGCGATGCGCATAAGATGACGACTGTGCACGATGCCTATCCCGACATCGATTGCTACTGGACCGAAGGCGGTCCGGATGTGACGAACGCCGACTACGGCACGGATTGGGCCAAGTGGGGTCGGTCGTTCACCGGCAATCTGCGCAACTGGTGCCGCGGGCTGACTGCCTGGAACTTCGCTCTCGATCATGAGGGCAAGCCCAACATCGGCCCATTCCCATGCGGAGGTCTTGTCACCATCCATGGTGACACCAAGGAGATCACTCCGAGCGGGCAGTACTTCGCGATGGCGCAGTTCTCCAAGCACGTGAAGCGCGATGCTTACCGCATCGGCTCGGAAGGCGAGGGCAAGGACCTCACCCACGTCGCTTTCGAGAATCCGATCGCCGTCAATATGTGGAACAAGCCTGTCACCGACAAGAGCGAGAAGGTGCTCGTCATCACCAACAGCGGTGCCGCTCGCACCGTCGAGGTGAAATTAGGCCAGCGCATCGCCACGATAGCGCTCGATGCCGACTCGGTGACCACGCTTAGCTTCGAGTAAGCGCGGCGCATTGCACCGAACAGTTTGCCTTCATGGGAAGCGCAAACCCCCAGCGGGCGATGCGAGACAACAACGCATCGCCCCTGCAACAAGATCAATGGTCGCCCACGGGCGGCTCCCATACACTCCCGGATCGATTGGGCGCTGCTTTGCCCTTTCCGTCTCCAACCGGACTACGAGTTATGAAAAATGCCCTCAAAGCAGTTCCCTGGAAGCGGCTATACAGAATAGGAAAGCCTTTCTGGGTTTCGGAAAAGCGGATGTCTGCAATCCTGCACCTCGTTGCTGTGCTCGGTCTGCTTTCTACGAATGCTTGGGTAATGGTGTATATGAACTCGACTGCCGGTCATTTCATGACCGCGATTGAGCAGCGCAATGACGCTGATTTCCGCTATTACCTGATGATGTCAGCTTTGCTGATTCTTGCCGTGACACCACTGCAGGTGTTCTACGGTTATCTGCGCACCAGGCTGGCGCTTATGTGGCGAAACTGGCTGACGTCCAGCCTTTTCAACGGCTACTTCGTCAACAACGCCTATTATAAATTGCTGCGCAACAAGGACGTGGACAATCCCGACCAACGCATGACGCAAGACGTTGACTCGTTTTGCAACAGCTCGGTCGGTCTCTTCATCTCGATTCTCGACGCTATCGTCAACGTGTGCATGATGTTCGGCGTGCTGTGGGCAATCAGCCCATTGCTCACCGGTGGCGTCATTGCATACTCGATAGTCGGCTCTCTTATCGTTGTCTGGATCGGCAGCCGCCTGGTGAGCCTGCAATTCCAGCAGTCGAAAACCGAAGCGGATCTGCGCTTCGGCCTTGCCGAAGTGCGGCGCGAAGCCGAGGCTATTGCCTTTTACCGCGGTGAGGAAATCTCCAAGCGGCAGTCGAACGGTCGTCTTGGAAAAGTGATCGAAACGCTGCTCACTGTTGCCGGTGTCTACCGCAACATTCAGCTTTTCACCACGCCCTTCAACATGCTGGTCGGTCTGATTCCAGCCGCCGTCATGGCGCCGATTTACTTCCAGGGCGACATTCCCTTCGGCACCATCACCATGGCGACTATGGCTTTTGCAGCCATTTTCAACGGTGCCACGCTTTTGATAGGGCAGTTCGGCGGCATCACCAATTACGCTGCCGTCATCAACCGCCTCGGCTCCTTCATCGAATCGCTGGACGCCGCCGGCGTCGAGCAGCTTCCGCCGGGCAAGTACATCGAGGTTCACGACGGTGACACCATCACCTTCGACAAAGCGACGGTGATCACTCCCGACCTGGCGAAAGTTCTCGTCAAGGAGCTGGACATCAGTGTTCCGCCCGGGCACAGTTTGCTCATCACAGGACCGGATGGTGCGGGTAAAACCGCTCTGCTGCGCGTTGTCGCCGGTATGTGGAACTCCGGCTCCGGCAGGTTGATTCGTCCGCCTTCCGCACAACTGATGTTTCTCACGCAAAATCCTTACCTGCCGCCGACAACTCTGCGCGAAGCCATATGCTATCCGGGCATCGACGTATGCCCTGATGACGAGCGGATCTTGCAGGTGCTGCGCATGGTGAACCTGAGCGACGTGGTCGAGCGTGCGGAAGGTCTGGACACGGTGCAAAACTGGCGCGATACGCTGTCCTTGAGTCAGCAGCAGCGCTTGAGCATCGCTCGGATCATTCAGCAAAATCCGCGCTATGTTGTTATCGACGAAGCGACATCGGCACTGGAAGCGGAAGCGGAGCATCTCTTCTACTCGCTTTTGCGCACTCTGGGCACGACGATCGTCAGCGTCGGCAACGGCATGACGCTCGCCAAATACCACACGCAGGTTCTCGAGCTGAACGCAGACGGCACCTGGAAGTCATATCCGGCTTCCAGTTACAAACCACGCGAATTCAAGTGAGCAAACACATGCCCAACGCCATGCGCGAAATCATGAGTTTTCTCCGGTCGCTGGCTTGCAGGCTCTTCGGCTCAGCAGTGCTAAAAGCGCTGAGCTGATGACAGCCTGAGGCGACACTATAATCGAAGAGGAGCGACCGATTCTTCTGGTTAACACCGGAAGTCTTCGGTCACTCTTGCTTTCTTTTGCTTGGGGTAAGTATTCGGCCAGGGGAGTGGTTGGTTCGGAAACTTCGAACTAGTCCGCTTTTCTAGCTTTTTGGCACTTTTTGCACTTTAAGTGACGTCAAGCAGGGCGTTTAAATCCGGACGGCAGAGAGAATTGTCTTTTTCGTTCCGCGGACATCTTCCAGGGCAGGAAATCGTCGAGGTTTACGTCTGTTTTTGATTTTGATTTTTCAGAAAAGAATTCCTCGAGTAGTGTTTCCGGATTAAGTCCGTTGATTAGCCAGGTGTGAAATATCGTCAACAGCTTAGCGGCCAGGTCACCGGACCATGCTGTCCCGCTCCCGTAGCTGTTTTTTCTTAGTATTACGCTTCCGCGAAGGAGTCTTTCTGCTCTGTTGTTGTCCATTGGAATTCGTGGATCATCGGCAAATATCGTCAATCCGGGCCAATGCCTTTTTAGACTTCGCAGCACTTTTCGTTGGGGTTCCTCAATTTCTTCTGAGTGAATCTCTTGTTTCAGCTTTGATTCCATCCCTTTCAAAAGCTTTGCTATGTCTTCGTTTGCGGTTCTCCAGTTGGTCTCGGATTTCGATTCAGACTCAAGTAATTTGAATCGATTGTGGTTTGCCGCGAACAGCTTTCCAATCATCTGAAGCCACTTCTTTGCCCACGCTTTGTGCTTTTTGATGCCTTTCAAAATACTCAAAAAATCTCTTCTTACGTGCACCCAGCACCAAGCTTTCTTTATTTCATCGCCAAGGTTCTTGTATGCAGAGAAGCGGTCAGACAAGAGAGTTCCAGAGCTATTCTTGAAGAATTCGCGAGGTACTTTTGCGGATCTACTTTGGTCCACGATGTATGCTGCGGCGTCGTTGCTGGCAATGACCCAGAGCCAGAATCGACGCTTGTCTGCATCCATTATTCGCCAGGTTGTTTCATCCGCATTCCACAAATCCGCGGAGCGACAATGATCGAGAATGCTTTCGTACAGCCCGTCAAGCAAGGTATTGATTGCTTTAAACCCGCTCGTCAGGGTGCCCAAAGGCAGTGAAACACCCTTGAGGCTTAGTGCTTTTTGGATCCTGTTAGTTGGTGTCCCAAAGAGAAACTTGCTGATGAGGAAGTGCATCCAAAGCGAGTTTCCAATGTCTGTTCGAGGAAGAAGTTTTGGCGGCAAGTCGGCAACCCGAATTATTTTGCCGAAGCAGGAGCACTGAGAAACCGCGACCTGACGCTTGTACGTTGTCTCTTCCAGGATTTGATGGTACTCAATCAACCGTGAATCTTTCGTTGCATCGAGGACCAAATAGTCCTTTTTGCAAAGCTGGCAGCACGTTTCCTCTACCGGTATTTCGACTTCAGACTTGTTTGTTACACCCCTGGGCGACCGTCCATGTCCTTTTGAATTTGGCTGTTGTCCGCGCCTTTTGGCATCCTTCTTGTCCGATTTTTCCGGCGAAGGTCGAGTCTGCAATATCTTCTTTTCGGACTGGGTGCCGAAAAGCCGATTCTTCAGGTATGTATTGGTTTTTTCCAGGTCTTCAATCCGGCGGTCCCGCTTTTTGACGGCGAGTTCCAGAGTTCTAATTTCGCCCTGTAGCCTGTGTTCGACGTTGCGTGCGCATTTGGTGACCTTTTTGAGATCCTGTTCTAATCGAGCAAATCTTTCCTCAATTGCCGAACAGCATTTCGGTTTGTTTGCGTGGCGCTTAGAAGCAGGCTTTCTCTGGGTTTTAGGCATGCGCCAATGATGATCCTAATTCGATCAAATGGCCATCCTTGGGAACGCAAAACTCGGTGAATTGTGCCTCACCTGCCCTCGCCGAATACTTACTGCTTGGGATTGGAAAACGACAAAAGATAGTAAAAATGAGAGTTGTGAGAGTGACCCGATTTTGTTGTTCTCAGTTGAATTAGAAAAATTCGAATTTTTCTAATCGCATGAATGGTAAAAAGAGCCCGAAAGCCCCAATCGACGTTGATCCTTTTTCGATTGTTCAGTGCTCGGCAAGTCCTGAAATGCCGAAAATGCTTGCAGCGCAATGGTCTGCAACCGATTAGAAAAATTCGAATTTTTCTAATCAGATGTACGCTCACTATTCTTAATCTTGTCGATCATCGGTCCATCTATCCGCGCATCGCATGGGCGCAGCAATTTGCTTATGTTGATGTTCCGGAAAATATGCGCGTCAGTATGATTTAGCGCTCGGTAATCAACCGGTGAACCACTCTAACAGCTTCGGGAACGCCTCGTTCATAGCCGTCCACCAGCTTGTTCACAGTCGGATTTCTCTCAGCGAAGATCATCATGGACAGCGCAACGCCTTCGTGCACTTCGCCTGGTTTCAATTCGGGAATGCCCCATTCTTTGTGAATTTCTGCCATCAGCTCTTTGGCGGTGGCGGCTGAAAGTCCAGCCTCCTCAAACGGTTTCAGTGGTCGCTCCAGGGGACCTGCGGTGCGGAGTAAGAATTCCTCGGGTCTATTCGACAGATTGTTTTTGAGCGCTTGCTCGATAGGACCGGGTTTGTGCGGGTCGAGAGCGCCAACACGTCCGCCGTTGCGAATTTCAGCCTGATGCTGCATAAGGAAAGACTGGAATTCTTGAACCGTCTTGCCCGCTTTCTTCAGGCGTTGCAGAAGCGAATTCTCCGGCTGCCATGGTCGCATTGCATCAACCGCTGCCTGATGCTGTTCTCGTGCCTGCTGCAGCTCAGTGTTGTACGACTGCAATTCTTCCCATGTCTGCGCCTTCTGGCGTTTCTCTTTAATGTTTTCTATGATCGCTTCTTGCGTTTTGATTTTGGCTCGATGAGCTTCCACATTGGCTTCTATTTGTTTGGCGCGTTCGGCTGTCAGCGGCAACATTTCTTTTCTTGCTTGCTCGAGAATGGCTTCCATCTTCCCGACTTGAACGCGGTCGCCATATGAAGAACGGAATCGCAACTCGTGGTTGTGCGGTTCCAGGTAGTCGTGTTTGACGTAAACATCGGTGTTTCCAACGTTGGGGGTGACGTCACGTTTGCCCAAAAAATAATCGACGACTGTTTCTTTTGCCACATCGACCGCTGATCTCGTGACGCTTTTGTTCGGTGTTCCGTGCACCGTCCATTCGAGGTGGTCGAGTGTTGTTTCCTTGAGCCTTTGAGCGTATTCATCAATCATTCGCTTGTCGCCGCGGAAGTGCGGGTCGCCTGGAACACGCTCCAGATCATGCACGAATTGCCGCATTTGCGAGAGTTGTTCAACATCGGCGGCGTTTTTGATGCTCGGCAAAGGGACGTCTTTCAAGTTGAGGGGAGGCGCTACACCACTCGATTCACCGGTTACATTCAGTAGAATTTCGCCCACCTTTGCCGGGAAAGAGCTGGGCATGTCGGGTCCATTGCCGGTGGCGCGGAACCAGCTTTTCTGAATTTCTATAATGCCGGCGGCTCTGATGGCCGGCGGATTTTTAATCTGTTCCGTGCAGTCCAGCATGTACATCTGACCGGTCTTTTCGTTGTATAGAACAATATCGGCTCCGACTTTATCCATGAGAGAATCTTTTTCTGTGACAGTGGAACGCCAGCCCTTTTCCTCAAGTCCAGTGGCTTTCAACTGTTGCCTGACGACGTCGTTGACGCTCGATTCCTCTCCGGCGTTGAATGCATTGCTGCGCAAATTATTCATGTTGTCGACGAAATTCTGCGTGCGGTCGCCGAGCGGAATCGGCTTGGATTCGCCTTTTCGAACTTCCTGTGGCTCAGACGAGATGCGCATGCGATCTCTTCCGGCGCGCAGTGTAAGATTCTCGCCGGTAACAGCAGACTTGCCTTGCAGCGAGGCGTCGAGATTGCAAATAGCGAGAATATCCGCCATTCTTGCGGCATCGAAATTGATGCCTTTTGTTCCGTCGTTGTGTTGGACGAACATGTTTTTCTGCGGGCCGTATTCTTGCATGCCGAGATAACGCCGCCAACCCGCACCCTGACCGAGGTGTTCGCGCACTTTGACCATAGCCCCTTCGCCGCTGCGCACCCTGGCCAGCGCTTCTGAAAGCGCCCTGTCTCCGCCGACAACTTTGAAGTCTGCGGTCGTTTTGCCAAGTTCGGAAGGTTCCTGTTGCAGCCATTTGAAGTTTTGGCGCCCGGATTCGAATCGTCCTTTGAAGTGTTGATGTGCTCCGAAGGCGCCGCCGAAGACGCCCATGGTGACGACCGATTCGTAGTTTTCCTGAGCGGTTGCCAACCTGCCGTCTTTGAACAGAGTGTGCAAGTTCGAACTCATTAAACCGGCGGGAGCGGCGGATATGATACCGCCCGCGATATCGTTCTTTAGCACGGGCGCCGCGACATTCAATCTCAATTTGTCGGCGGAAGACGTGATCATCTTGCTGAAGGCGTTTTGCCCGAGAGGCAGGGCCGCAGAACGCTCTACGCTCGCCATCCCGCCCAGGTGTTTCAAGCCGATGCCGGTGCCTGCCATGGTCAGCATTGTGGCACCGCCAATGGTGCCATTGGAGAGCCTGGCAAGCAGGTAATTGCGCTGATCGCCTTCTTCGACGGGGCGGAAGGCGAAGTCGTGCGCGAAGCCTGTCAGAGTCGCTTCCTTCATGGTCAGGCCAATTTGGCTGCGGCGGGACAAAGTGCCGGCAAGCATTGTTTCCGTCTGCCCTGCGCGCGTGAATGCTTTTACACCCTTGCCGGCCAGCCAGAACGTGCCCAGCATGCCTACGGCGCCACCGCCTTGCTGCGCCCAGTAATTGGCGGTGCCGAACGCGGCCGGCGCCGGGGCGTCGATGAACTGGACATTCGGCAGGATATTAGTGTCGAACGCTTTGTCAATCGGTTGCACGATCGCGTTGACAGGCGTTTGCGCAACCGTATGCAGCAATGACCTGCCGAAGTCCTCAAGGACGCTCTTCTGTTCTTGCGGCTTCTGCTGCGCTTCCGCAGCGGCATTACCCTGTTGTTTTTGCGCATCGCCGCCCGCCTGTCCCTGCGCATAGCGGGACATGTATTCGTTGAACGAAATTTTGTCGGAGTTGTCTTGTGACATTTTGGCGCTAGGGGTAGTCACCTGCTTAGTGCTTTTTATAAAGCAAGCTAATAGTTTTTACCCACATTTCTTGATTCTTGGACATCTGCCCAGATTTCTAATGCTTTAAAAGGCGCTTTTGCCGCTCAGGGCTCTGCTTTTCTCGTATAAAGCAATGGCCTCATCGGTTTGTTTCATTTCGGAGGATATGTGCGCCAGTTTCAAGATCAGTTTTGCCCGCGATTCCCAATCGATGCAGCCGGTGCTATCGGCCTGTTCGTGCTTTTCTCTGAGGGCAAGAGCGCGCGACAGATGCCGTTTTGCCAGCCGCAAATGCCCCTGGGTGAGGCGAATGTCGCCCAGAGTTTCCAGCAGCATGATCTCGAAAATTGTGGGTGCGCCTGCAGAACACCTGGCTATCGATAAAGCTTTCAAATACTTGTTGGCGGCTTGCCCCGGCTCATTCATCAAAAGCAGACTGTGAGCGAGATGCGAGAAACTGACGGCGAGACGGTAGTCGATGTGCTCTTCTTTGCGCGCTTCCGCCAGTGCCGCGCTGTACATCGTATGTGCGAGAAGCGCATCACCGCAGGCTAATGCTCTGCTGCCGATGTCAGTGTAATTTTGCCACACTGATTGACGGAAGTGTTTGTAGCGCTGAGGCAGAATTCTTATGCGTGCGGCAGACAATTCCATTTCGGTGGTAACAACCGGCATTTGACGCGTCCTCGTTGGGGCAGTGCCAGAACTTTAGTTTTTTGCGGGCGCCTAGGTAATGTGGAATTGAACAGTCCGCCTGACGCTTTGGAAATTCGAGTGCTTGCGATAGCTGGGCGAACCTCCCATGTTTGCGGGAATTGCGGTTTTTGCGTATTTGAAATTGGTGCAGGTTTTCCAAGCTGAGCGAACAGCGATCGCTTCGACATATTTGCTGTTTTTCGTAGAACGCCCTTGGCTGGCATCTTTTTTGAGAGTTGAAGAACGTCCCTCTGTGCGGTCGAAAACGCAGTGACGGCAAGGCGTACCTGGATCCAAGTATTTCCACTTGCGGATTTTTTGCCAGCCAAAAAAAGGTCGCATTGAATGTTTGTCGAGCGCTAGGTTCGAGTTGCCACTCGTCTATTGAAACTCCGGAGAAGACAAAGCGAAAACAAACCGACAGGCGCTGATAGAGCAAGTTTCCGTGACTTACCTGGTGTAAGAAAGGCGGGCGCTTCTCTTTAAAAGAGCCACTGAAATCAGTTCGCGCATGTTTTTCTTTCGCATCTCATGACACTACGAGTGATGCCGTGTCCGTCTCGCACAGCTTGTGCGAGGCGGTTGTTGTTACAGGCTTTTAGAGGAAACATCAAATGAATATATTGAATCGATTATGTGGTGCTCAGGGCGCAGCAACGCGGCACATTGTCGCGCCGGCACCGCGCTTGTTGAAAGATGTTCAAGTTGGAAATGATAGAAACACTGTTGTATGGCTGGGAATTGATAGGAAGCTGCATGTTGCCGTAAACATGGACATGGTGTTTCGAAATCAAACTGCCGATGTTATCGAAGGAGAATTCGATTGCTTTGCGATGCGACCGAACATGCCTGAAATTGCCGCAGTGAAGCGCAATGGAGCGGTGATTGAGCGATATGCGCTGAATGGCGCTATCGTTCCAAACAAAATTCCATTTGCGCGCACTACTGCAGTTGCCTACAAAAAGGACGGCACAATGTTGGCGGCGGGCAACGAGTTTGGAAAGATTGTCGTATGGAGCCTGGAAGTGGATGGTCCACCGCGAGCGATCGTGGAGTGTCAAATCAGAAAAGAGAAAATTGCCCGAATTTACTTTGCAGGATTCTTCCTTATAGCGCTGACCGCTGGAGGGCGGTGTTATCGAGTTCCTTTCAACTTTGCGGTGGTTCCCCGAGTCCTTGTGACGGCTATAGCAGCACCGCGACTGGTGGCGGGTGATGGAACGGTGTTCGATTGGAACTGCTATGCGTACGCTCCACATCCCACGCTCGCGCTTGATGTGTTCGGCGGTGAGTGCGGCATTCTCGTTGGACAGCATGAAGTGTTCGGCATGTGCGCGGTGAGGAAGACGGGCTTGGGCGCTTACATTCACAATCTGACTTTCTGTCCCGAGACTGAACGCCTGGTCGTTATGGGGCAAAAAGGCGTTCAAATCTGGAATGTTGCACAGTCTGCCATGATGGAGAAATGGCAAGTGTCTGGTGATTTGGCAAAACTGGGGCGAGCTGCTACAGGCATCAAGTCGCTGGAATGTTTTTTTGCGGCTCCACGACCTGGCTATCTGCCGTATGCATACGCAGTGCTGGACGGATGTCCCACTATCTTTTGGGCGTAGGCCCAAGGACAAATGTTTCTCTTGAAGTCGAACGTGCCATCGCAGATGGTGGCGCCGTTTTGTTTGTCACAAGTAACGCAGTCGCTCGGACGGCTGCGTTTTTTGCATGAGGTGGTTATGAAAAGAAAAAAGGCAAAAAACACGGATTATCCAAAAACACTTATGGAGCTTGAATTTGCCGTTCAGGGCGGATTGGACGATCTCAATAACGAACTGCGCGGACAAATGATGGACGCTTATCTCGAATACATCGAAATCAACTTTCTCATGATGGATGGACCGCAGGTGATCGGTCGGGAATGTCACTCGAGAATGTTCTATTCCGGCAAGGTGCCGAGTTTGAAAGATGTGTGCCAGGTGGCGGTAAAGGTGGCGCACAACCTGGAGCTGCGGCATTTCCCGTACAAAAATTCCGGCGCAAAGCCCTACCTAGATCACGTCTTCCATGACGGTTTCAACCAGGATCAGTTTCTCAAATTGATGGAAACCATTCATCATGAGGGTATGGATTACAATCCGCCGGAACTGCGCAAAATTCGCAAGGATCTTATTGTGCGGTTTCGCAGAACCGGCAATGCAATACGCTGGGATCACGTAATCAAGTTCGCCGCGCTGTGCGGCTATCAACTGGAATGCCGCCTGGTCAAGCAGGTGAAGGCGCCGAGCGGCTGTCTGACCCCATCTCGGCCGGTTGATGCAAGGTGCGACTACCAGATGTTGCTGGACAGATTGAACTATCCTGATTGAGAAGTAGATCGGTAGAACACCTGCCGCGCGCTAGAGAAAGACCGATGGAAATCATCGGCTTTCTCTCTCTTGCCTTGAAATACTAAAACAGATAATAAAAGCAGCGAGAGAAAGAACTGGGGAGGGTTTTAGCCCTGCCCCAGTTCCAAGTTTTACGAGGCGATTTGATTACAATTTGGCGCTTTTCAGAACCATGAGTTTTTCCTGGCTCATTTCATGCGCGCTGTAAGCAATGCCGCCCATGCCGACGCCCGATTCGCTGCGCCCGCCGAAAGGCATCCAGTCGACGCGGAAAGCGGTGTGGTCGTTGACCATCACTGCCGTTGCGTTGAGACCTTTGACGGCGTGCAGCGCCGTGTCGATGTCCTTGGCGAACACTGCTGCCTGGAAGGCGAGAGGCAGTCCGTTGGCGATTTTGATGGCGTCGTCTATGTCGTCGTATCCGTAGATGCAGACGACGGGTCCGAAGATCTCATCGGTGGAAACCTTTGAGTTCGCCGGTGGATTGAGCAGGACGGTGGGCTCGTAGTACGTGGGCGCGATCGCCTTGCCCCCGCACAAAAGCTTGGCGCCTGCCGCGACCGCGTCCTTGACCCATTGATCGATGCGCGTCACTTCGCCGGCGCGAATGAGCGGACCGACCTCGGTGTCCTTCGCTTTCGGGTCGCCGACCTTGAGCGCTTTGGCTCCGGCAGCTATAAGGTTTGCGAACTCTTCGGCGCGAGCCGCGGGCACGAAAATGCGTTTTGTGGAAACGCACACTTGCCCGGCATGGTAGAAGGCGCCTTTGACCAGGGGCGCGACGATTTCCTTGAAATCGGCGGAAGCATCGACGATAACCGGGGCGCTGCCGCCGTGCTCGAGAGCGACGCGGGTGCCGGCGGCCAATTTAGAACGAAGGTACCAGCCGACTCGGGCGGAGCCGATGAACGACAGGTAGCCGACGCGTTTGTCGGTGGCAAGCTTTTCCGAATTCTTGTTGTTGACGAGAAGCACCTGGCACCACTCTTCTGGCAAACCAGCCTCGTGGAGCAGTTTTACGAACGCTACGCAGGAGCGCGGCGTGTTCAGCGCCGGTTTCACAATCACAGGGCAACCGGCAGCCACAGCCGGAATTACCTGATGGACGATGAGATTGACCGGATGGTTGAAGGCGCTCAGCGACACGACAACGCCGATAGGCTCGCGGAAAGTGAAAGCCATGCGGTTGGTCGACGCCGCAGTCAAACCCATGGGAATCTCCTCGCCGTGCAGATGCCTGATGGCGTCGATGCCCAGCTTGACTCCCTGAATGGCGCGGTCGATTTCGACAACCGTATCGTTATAAGGCTTGCCGCCCTCCTCGACTGCGATGTCGATAAGGTTCTGGCGATTCTTGCCGAGCAGCTCGACAAGTTTTTCCAGGATGGCGATGCGCTGGTGCGGCGGCAACCACTTGCTATGGTCTTCGTGCAAGGCGCGAGCAGTCTTGAGAGCGTCTTCGACATCGCCCGCGCTTTGCAGTTCAAGCGACTCGATCAGGCTCCCATCATGCGGGGAGCGCACCTCCAACCGCTCGCGTGCAGGTTGCGTGCCCTCCGGGGCGACCAGAGAGGCCGCATCGAGGTCGACAAGCTTCAGCTTTTCGCCCGTCGTGTAGTCGATCGGCACATCGATGATGTGAACACCCTTTTCGCCAAGACATTCTTTCAGTTTGGGCAGAAGGTCCTCTGAGCGTTCGATGCGATGACCGTGCGCGCCAAATGACGAAGCCATGGTCACGAAGTCCGGATTTTTGAAGTCCAGACCGAAGCTCTCTTGCCCGTTCTGTGCCTGTTTCCACTTGATCATGCCATAGGCATTATCGTTGAGGATAACAACCACAAGGTCGAGGTTGAGGCGAATGGCAGTCTCCAGCTCTTGCGAACTCATCATGAAACCGCCGTCGCCGCACACGGTTATGACCTTGTGCTGGGGCGCGATCAACTTGGCTGCAATCGCCGATGGCAGACCTGCGCCCATGGTGGCAAGAGCATTGTCGAGCAGAAGCGTGTTCGGCCCGTGCGCCCGATAGTTGCGCGCGAACCATAGCTTATACAGCCCGTTGTCGAGCGTGACGACGCCGTCGGACGGCATCGCCGCGCGGATGTCCGCCACCAGGCGTGATGGCACGATCGGGAAGTTGCTCGAGCTCGATTGCAGCTCGATCAGCTTATCGCCGTATGCCTTCACTTCCATGAACGGCTTGAAGTCCCAGTCTTGCGAGGCGACGATGCTCTGCGTCAGCTCGAAAAGAGTGTTAGCGATGTCGCCTATCACTTCATGCTGCGGGAAGTAAACGTCGTCCACTTTCGCCGAGAAGAAGTTGACGTGCAAGACTTTGGCGCCGCCGCGTTCCATGAGGAAGGGCGGTTTTTCAACCACATCGTGACCGACGTTGATGATCAAGTCCGCCTTAGCGATGGCGTGATGCACCAGATCGCCGTCCGAGAGCGCCGCCGTGCCGATATAGAGCGGGTTGCGCTCGTCCACGACGCCGACACCCATTTGCGTGTTGACGAAAGGAATGCCGGTCTTGGTGACGAAGTCGAGCAACGCCTTGCGCGTGCGCTTGCGATTGGCGCCGGCGCCGACGAGGACGAGCGGGCGCGCCGCCGACGAGATCATTGCGCAGGCGGTGGTGATGGCGTTCGGGTCGGGATAGGGACGCATGGCGGTGTGAATGGCGAACGGCTGCTCGGCGTCGTTGACCACTTCGGCTGCGATGTCCTCGGGAAACTCGATGTGCACTGCGCCGGGGCGCTCTTCGGCAGCGATGCGGAATGCTTCGCGAACGATGGAAGGGATGCGCGATCCGTTCACAATCTGCTGCGTGAATTTCGTGAGCGGGCGCATCATGCCGACTACGTCGACAATCTGGAACTGCCCTTGCTTGCTCTTCTTGATCGGCTTTTGCCCGGTGATCATCACCAGCGGCATGCCGCCGAGCTGAGCGTAAGCTGCAGCGGTGACGAGATTGGTAGCGCCCGGCCCGAGCGTGGACAGGCAGACCCCGGGCTTGCCTGTGAGACGGCCGTAAGTGGCGGCCATGAAGCCTGCCGCTTGTTCGTGCCGAGTGAGAATCAGCTTGATCTTCGATGTCCTCAGCGCTTCCAGGAAGTCGAGATTCTCTTCTCCAGGAATGCCGAAGATATATTCAACGCCCTCGTTTTCGAGAGCTTTGACCAGGAGTGTTGACGATTTCATACGGTCTCCTTGCGAACGGCTTTGAGTCCGTTGCTTCGTTGAATTCAGAAAGTTGCGCGCGAGATAGTGGCTGCGGTTTGCGATTAAGTTCGATGGGAAAGGGGTGATACAGAGGTCAACAATCTGGCAAAGCCTGTGGGCTTGTTTCTAGATTGAAGCTGTAATTGTAATTCAGTCTTAACTGCAATAAAGCAATTCATGGTTTCTATAGAAACTCGCTTAAGTAGATAGGGAGATATTTTGCAGGATTGTGTTGCAAAGTAATGAAAAACGGCTGTGGCTGGCCTTGCTGACGTGAGTTCTTGAAAACAGGCTTGAATGTGTGCCGATTCATTTTTGCAGTGGTGCCGGATTTTTACTTTGGTGGCACCGTATGTGGTGTCATATCGTTTCTTTGTGGTCCGTGAAGTTTGGGATTGTCAGGCGGTTGTATAGCTGTGAAAGGCGTAGCAATTTCGATTTCATGCTTGTTTGAAGCTGTCAATAAGTGGATTCCGGCGATTGCGGTTTCTTATCTTCAGTTTCAACATCTATCTTTTCCCTCCTGTTTTTTTCTTTCCTCCAGCGCAGTTTTCAGCCAAAAAAACTTCCCGTTTTATTCGCGCGTGCGAAAAGGCTGATACCGGGCGGGAATAGATGATGCTTGCTTGATTGCCGTACTCGGCTGAGATTGCCTCAGAACGACTGTTGCAAGAACATCTGCCGACATATAAAAACCGACATAAGGTCGCAGACCATGAAAACGATCAAACCCACGATCGTGGTTTTTTGCGTCCTGACAATTTTTCAACCACGTTTCTCCTATGCGGCCGATGTTCCGTCCGGTCGCAACCTTAACCAGCAGGTCACCGGCCAGTCCGCTGTTTCGCCGGCCAGCCAAGCTGACGCTCCTGCCGCCGGTCAAGCTCCTAACGCCAGTCAAGCATTGTCCGCTCTCGATGCGGCAAAGAAGCGTTTGATTGACGCTGCCGATGCTCGTGGTCTCGATATCACGCGCATCAAAGGGTTTCTCACCAAACTCGACGCCACGTCGGCGCGCTACGGAACTACCGAAAAGCAGCTCGTCGACGCAATGGACGGCTTGACCGAGATTCTGACGAGCACGACCAAGAGTCCTCTTTATTCCGGCACGCAGCTCGAAATGGCTTTCGAGACGGCTCTCCACAACATCGCCTGTCCGATGGAAATCGACCAGGGCTACCACCCGACTTGCAACGTCACTACTGTTGAGGTTTTTGCTGCTGCGCGGCATCCGGACAAGTACGTTGCGCTCGTGAAGGAGGTTGCCTTGACCGGCGGTTTCACAGCCGATGATGGACGTGTTGCTCGTCCTCCGAAGAACGCTCTGCTTCCCGGCGATGACGAAAACAACTACGATATCACGCAGCCTAACAGCGACAAACGCAATCTCGCCAGTCAGATCGTGCAGATGACGCTCATCAACGGTGCTTATGAACTGGGTCATGTGTTGAAACAGAAATCAGTGCGAAAGCCTGATGGCACGACCGAATACGTGATGGCTCCCGTTACCGACAGGCGTTATGTTTTGGGCAAGCGTCGCAAGAAACCCTATGGCAACGGTTTCATTGACTTAGGCGAAGACATGCTTGTGGACCTGAACGGCAAAGGCATCATCAACTCGCACACCAAAGAGTTGGAGGATGGCCCTGCTTTCACGCAGGACGAGGTCGTGGCGGCGAGCAAGATGTGGCTTGGTTACGAGATGCCATACATCGCGACGCCGTACATGACGACGACTTATGATCCGCGCACGGGCAAAACAACGCAGTCGCCGTGGGTGTATGATTTGCCGGATAAGGCGCGGCTTTTGAAAGCCAAAGCCGACGGCAAATTCCCTCTGGGTGTGCCCACCATCGGTGGTGCGCATGTGCAAACCATTCACGATGTGGCGGTGGACAAGCGCGGCACGGTCTGGGTTTTGCTGGACAACCAGCACGGCACCGAGCGCGACGGCTGGGTTCCTTTGAGCGATCTCCATTCGACTCAGAAGAACAACAATGTGCATCTGAAGCCGAATTACAGGCCGGACGATTTATCCTGGAATAAGTAAGCAATTGGATTGCGATTGATTGTTTCAATTGACTTTGATTATTTCAATTGACTATCTCATGACGCAAGGCGGGGAGCGCGAAAGGATTCGCGTTTCCCGTTTTATTTCGTTCGCTTGTTTGTTTTATTTCCAATTTGTTCTGTTTGTTTTTTGCTTGCTTTTTTCTCGCCCGCTATACTAAACAAAACAGTAGAAAGCCGAAAAGTAAAACTGGGGTAGGATTCCGTTCCTTGCCCCAGAATCTTGGCTTGCTTGCAAGCGCATTAGGAAAGATAGCCTTTCTTCATTGAAAGACACGACGAAACGTCTATTTCTTCAGCGCCTCTTTGACGAACTCCCTCAGCCCGTCCAGTGACTTTTCACCGGTGGACGACTTGAGAGTTTCTCCGCCCGGTTTGAGCAGATAGAGTGTCGGATAGCTCTTGATGCCGTACTTCGCTTTCAATTTGGGCGAGCGTTCGACGTCCACTTTGACGACGAGCAACTTGCCCTCATGCTCTTTGGCGAGAGTCTCCAGGCGTGGCGCCATGCGTTTGCAGGGCTCGCACCAGGTGGCGTAGAAATCGACCAGCACCGGCACTTCCGATGCTTTGACGGTCTCTTCGAAGTTGCTGTCATCCAGATAAATGACGAGTTCTTCGGACTGCTCCTCAGCCGGCTGTTTGACCGTCACGGTCTGGGCGTCGGCAGTGGGGGCAAACATTGCCGACATGGCAGGCGGCAACAACAATGCAAGGCAGAAAGCGGTTTTTTGAAACATATTGCTTTCCTTTGATGAGCTCCTTATCGTTTGTTTCTTTGGCGGTCAGGGTTGGGAGGCTTGCTCAAGGGCTTCCAGAACCGCCGAGTTGGTCAAAATTTCCGGCAAAATTACGGGTGCGGCCGGCCGGTGCGGCGAGTACACGAGGTAGAGAGGCACACCGGAGCGCTGATGGCTCTTCAAGGCGGCGGTGATTGTCGCGTCGCCGTTGGTCCAGTCGCCCTTCAAGAAAACGACGTCCAGGCGCTCCATAGCCTGCTTCACCTCTGCGTCGCAAAGAACATTCTTTTCGTTGATCTGGCAGGTGAGACACCAGGCTGCTGTGAAGTCGACGAAGACGACTTTGCCTTCGCTGAGCGCTTTGTCGACGGCTGCTTGCGAATAGGTGTTGTGGTCGCTCGCCGGCGCTTTGGCCGCGAATGCGGGCAGCACCTGCCAGCAAAACAGGACAGCCGGAATGGCGAGAGCGACGCCCCAGATCGCGTATTTGCGCACTTTGCGCGTTTCGTACATGGTGAATCTGCCCACCAACCACGACGAGAACGACGCGGCAAGAAGGAAGATGAGTGTGGCGATCAGCCCTTCGCTGCCCGTTTGCTGCCCGATGATATAGAGCAGCCAGACGACGCTGCCCAAAAGTGAGAAGGCCATCGCCTCCTTCAAATGTTCCATCCAGGCGCCGGGCTTGGGGATGTACTTCATCCAACCCGGGTTGGAGGTCAGCACCAGATATGGTGCAGCCAGCCCGAGCCCGACGGTGAAGAAGATCATCAGGATCACCCACCAGGCTTCAGCGAATGCGAAGCCGACGGCGGTTCCGAGGAAAGGCGCCGTGCAGGGAGTGGAGAGCACGGTAGCCAGGACGCCCGTGAAGAAGGCGCCCGCGTAGCCGTCGTTCTGCGAGAGCTTGCTGATGCCCTGGCCTACAGGAACCTGCATCATGAAGAGACCGAACATACCTAAGGACATGACGGTGACGAGAGTCGCCAGTGCCAGAACGAAGAGCGGCTGCTGGAATTGGAAGCCCCAGCCAACGCTTGCACCGAGCAATTGCGCGACGATTACGATGGCGGCCAGCGACATGCAGGTGGCGATTGTGCCGCCCGCATAAGCCAGACCCAGCTTGAACACCTTGCTGCGGCTTTCCTTGGACTCCTTGACGAAGCGCATGATTTTGAAAGCAAGCACAGGCAGAACGCACGGCATCAAGTTGAGCAGCACGCCGCCGATGAAGGCGAAAGCGAGGTAGGCAAGAAAGCTCATTTGGTCGGTGCCCGGCGCTTTTGTGCCGTTGGTGCTCGAGCCGCCGTTGCCACTTGCTGTGCCTGTTTTCTCTGAGAGTATGAGCAGCGAGATATTAGCTTCGCCGGGCACACACTGATTGTTGCAGGCGAGCCAGGTAGCGGTGACACCGACAACAGCAAGCTTGTTAGTGTCGAGATTATCCGGTGCTTTCACAAGAACCTTAACGGCGGTTTGCCCTTCGTACCCGTTGAATGTGGTGCCGGATTCTTCAATCGCGATTGATTGCGGCCATTGAGTGGGCTCTTGATAAAAGCCGTCCGGCAGCAGCAAGAGCAGTGATGTGGGTCGTCCGGTCTGACCCAATTGTGAATCGTAGATGTGCCATCCTGGTTGAATGTTGAAATTCACCGTGACCGTGAATGACTGACCGGGCTTGATTTGGTCAGGGGCGACATCGGAGTCGACCGTGACAGTGACCGGACTGTCGTCTTGAAGCTCGTCGGTGATTGGCTCGGCTGCCGTCAGCGAGGCCCATCCGGTAGCGAGCAGAACAAATGCCAGCGACAAGAGTTTTGAAGGTTTCATAATGCGACCTTCCAGATGTGGTGATGTGTTAGTGAGGTATCAGGCGTGGCGGCGAGTTGAAAAAGCCTCTTCGAGGTGACGAATTGGCGGGCATTCCCACGAATCTGATCGCAGTTCGATCAAATTTTCTGAGCCTGATTAACGATGTCCCGCGAGCGGGGAGGTGTGAAATTGCACTGGAATGCCGTGTTGGCGCGCGCCTGTGGTAGTCGTGTCCTGTATGTTGGAAGATGCAATTGGTGTCACATCTTTGCATGATCAACTGTTGATTTCGTTGCATTTCGAATAAGAAGCGCTTAGAAAGCCGATGAAGATTCGCACATGCGGGAAACTTAGCGCGAGGCTTTGGCGGCATTTGCGGTCGGTTCGCACTGATGATGTTTGAAGGATTGCTGTGGAACTTGGTTTTTCATCAGGCTTTCCATTGCTTGCCAAATGCGCGCGATTGATGTTTTTAAAACCCAAAGCCGGATTTGTTTTTGTATGTGCCTGGTTGCGAGGCTGGAAACCTTTGTAAAGAGTGAGATTTCGACTTTCGCTCGAAAAGAAAAGCGAACTAGCGCTACCTCTTGACGGCTACAAAATTGCAACAAAACCTCGCGCGACCCAGGCTTCGCGCCGCCAGTCGCATCATTTCCTGTGGGGATTGTCCGAATTTTTCTGCGGCAACTGCTTAGATTTTTTCAAATTTTTCTAAGTGGCTGTGCGTCTCGAGATGCCGTGCCTGTGTGCTTCTCAAAAATTCAGGTCAATCTTGGGCCCATTGTTCATAGTTGAGAATTGGCGCCTGTCAGCGTTCCGGCGATTTCATCCCATTAGAAAAATTCGAAAATTTCTAATGGGTTTTCGAGAAAAAATCAGAGCACTCACGAGGGAAATTTTTTTTGGGGGTCGCCAAAAAAAACATATAAAACTAAAACATATAATAGACAGTCGCAAAAAAGTGAAACGGTCACAACCACCCGGCTTTTCAGCTCGAATGGAAGTGACCGTTTCTAATCAGTCAGGCATGATTGCCATCAGATCGAAGTAGTCTACATCTGAACAATTTTGGCGGTCCTGGTGGTGAGGTCGAGGTCGATGACAACGACCGTTGGAATCACCTGGTAGCGCCTGTCGGTGCTGGATGCGTTGACACAGAGTGTGTTGTTCACCATCTCGTGTCCGCGCGCTTCGTGCACGTGACCGAACACATGCAGAATAGGAGAAATCTCCTCCAGTCGCCAGCGGAGCTGACCGCAACCGACTTGCTCTCCGCTTCCCGCCCATGCCAGATCGCACACCGTATTCGGTGGCGTGTGCGTGATCAGCACATCGACGTCGTCGGGAATTGCCTGCCATTTGTCGCGCAGATCGACCGATCCGCGGGGCAGATTGAAAGCCCAGTTCCGATACTCCGGCTGCCAGGGCGTGCCATAGAATTTGACGCCGTTGATGACGACCGCCTGGTCTTCCAGGTAGGTCGCGGCGGTGAGAGCGGCAATCGAGGCTTCACGCTGGAGCTGCAAAGCCCAGTCGTGGTTGCCTCCGACTACCAATTTGTGTTTGTGCGGGAGCTTCTCCAATTGGCTGTTGAGGGCTTCCACCCACTTCAGCTTCTTGCCTTTCGAGAAGTCTCCGCTGTGAATGAAGACATCGCCATCCGGTACCACCCACTCTGAAAGAGGGTGTTGGTGCGTGTCACTCATAACCACGATTCTCATGATTTTTACCTGGGTCATGATTGTTACCTCGGTCATGGTTTTTACCTCGGAAAGATGACTTACTGCATCAGCAGTCAGGGATGATGGGGTTCCGGATCGGGCACCGTGCGTGGTGGTGCCACGAAGGGTATTTCCTTCATCAAGTCGAGCGGCATTTCGACGGTCGAGCAGCCGCGATCCTGCGGATAATCGATGCGGCGAAGCGGCTTGCCGAATTGTGCGTCCGACCAGGTTTCCACCCGCAAGCAGCCGGCATCCGTGTAGTTCGAGACTTTGACGTGACCGGACTCTTCAGTCGGCAATCCGTCGAGAGACTCGTAGCTGAACATGGGGATGGACGGCTTGCCTTCGAATTTCGTCCCCGACTGGAACCAGAGCTTCCAATGCTCCATCCCCTTCTCGTCGACGATAGCGACGCTATTGAGATGGAAGACGCTGGGCTTGCCCTGCTTCTGCGCCTCGAACGGATTGAGACGCTGCCAGAACTGTGCGTACTTCGGCACGCCATTTTCGTAGACGACCACCTTCATGCCGGCAAAGGTGAACTCGCGCTTCTGAGTGATATTGCCTGCTTCGTCGCGATAGATCGCGGTGACCAGGTAAGTCTCCATCAGGAAGTCGGTTTTTGCGATGCCGGTGTCTGGGTAGTAGTCGATGAGATGAGTGCGGAACAAGCTGCGCTGCGTGTATTTGAGCGGCTGACCGTTGTCGGAGAAGACTTTCTCCTCTATCGTCCCTTTCGAATTCTCGCCGATGTAGGCGAGCGTGCCGTCGGGGCGCAGGACGCGGTGGTAGAGCGCGCTGCCGTCGGCGGCAAGAACGGTGCTCATGTGCTCCGCGGCGCCGCCTTCGAACCAGGTTTGAATCCGGTACGTGCCGTCAGCATCGCGAGTGCCCACACGCTGGCGGCTGCCGTCCATCCAGAAAGCGGCATCGTTCATGTAGGTGACGCCGTCTTCGCCGATGGCGGCCCGCCACTTGATTTGGCGCGGCAGTCCTTCCACCTGCTTGTAATAGACCTCGCGGCTCTTCATCGTTCCGTTCGGGCGAAAGAGGTCTTCACCTGTCTCACCGTTCTTGAAGTCGATGTCGGCGTTGAACGGCACGAACTCGCCGGTGAGGGTAGTCGTCCGCTGGTCGATGCCCTGTTTGCTTTCAGGCAATGCGATTGAACTCTGAATGCGATGCGGGAAGGCGCCTGTCGTCAGGTCGCCGGGACCGCCCGCAAACATCGTCACCGCGCCGATGCCCGCAATGAGCAGAGCACTGGCGGCGACAATCACAACTGAGCGAAGTGATTTCATTTGCGACTCCTTTGAGTCTACAGTTGCGTTTGAGCGAGCGCTTTTCGTTAAGGCGCTCGCTCGTTCATTCGTCACGACCACAACGTGGTCGCGTCAGGAGATGACGTCAACCCCAGGGCGACGGCATGACGGGCGGCACCGGTTTTGGTGGCACCTCGTAGTCGACAGGCTCCAGCAGGTAGGCAGGAATTTCATCGGGGAGGATGGCGTCCTCAGCCGTGAATGTCTGCCTGCTCACCTCGGGCCCATACTCGCCTTTCTTGACGAGCATGAGTTCGAGAAAGCCTGTGCCGCGGTTGTACCACTTGCGGGTCACCGTCGACACCAGATCCTCGGAAGCTTTATCCATGCCGATTTCGATCATCGACACGTTTTTCGATGTCCAGTCCCAGGTCACGCGCCAGCTCGGATTGCCTGAGTCGTTGAGCACGGCAGCTTCGATGAGCTGATATTCGCGCTTGTCCTCCGGCTTGACCGCGTTCGGCGTGAGCAGCCGCCATGTCTGACGGTAGCTGGGCACGCCGTCCTCGTAGAAGGTGGCGATCATCTGCCAGCTATTGAAGACGCGAGTCTGCTCGACCTTGCCGTTGGGAGCAAAGAACGAAGCAGTCGTGAGATACGAATCCATGAGGAACTCGCGCTTTTTCGTAACGCCGTCCGGATAGTAAATCGTGTCGCGCGTCCAGTAGCGAGAGGTGGAAAGCGTGCGAATGGCCCGCTCCTGCTCGTCGTAGGTCGTCACATCGAACGACAGGTGAGTCTGCTGCGCCACGCTGATCTTGGTGCCGTCCCGGCGGAAGAGCGCCTCGTAAAGCGCTTCGCCTTTCGGTCCAATCAGATGTCTGGCGTTCGTGCTCAACCCATCGTCGTAGAAAGTCGTCACCTCATAGCCACCGTCGGGCAGAAGCCGGCCTTCACGCTGCATCTTCCCGTTCAGGTGAAATCCCCTGTCGGACACGTAGGTGTGACCGTCGGGGGCAATCGCTGCGCTCGCCTTCAACTGCCTGGTGCCGTCGGGCGCCGCGGGGTAGAAGAGCTCTCGCAATTCAATCGTGCCGTCTCGCCGATGATGGTCGATGCCTTGCTCGCCGTTGTTGTACAAGCGAGTAGTGATTTTCGGCGTCAGAAGATCGTCCCAGTACTGAGTGATCCGCTGCTCCTGAGCAAGAGGTGCATCAGGCAAGCCGATTCCTACGCCGGTGCGATCAGGAAAAGCGCCGTCGGTCAAAACAACCGGTCCGGACGCAAAAAGCATCACCGAGCCTGCTAACGCCAGCACGATGAATGCCAGGGTGAAAGAGGCTTTTCGCCACATTTACCCCGTCTCCTTGCATTTTCATCTGCAGCCGCGAAACATCGGCAGCCGCAGATTCGGTTTCGTTAAACGCGCCCAATGTGCGGGCGCATCGTTTGATATTCCACTGACACAGTCAGTGCGCGAAGTATCCCTGTCCCGCCAGGCTCGAATCGCGCGGTTCGAATTTCGACGACGGCAGGCGCCTCGCGAGTGCGAGCGTTGCGTGCGTTCGAATGTTATTGCTGTGCCTGGTTTTGCTGTACGAGAAGAATTGGGGATGTGGGGATAGTATTCAGAAACTACTACTCATAAGAGCTGATTCAAAGCTTCCGAATCATGATGTAAAGGTAATAGCTGTTACTTGAATCCGAGTACTGATTTGGGTTTACAGCTTTTCCTAAGTGCAGCTTATCTGGCGCGCAACAGGTATTTACATGTTCCGCGTGTCTTAAGGTTCGTAGAGCTCGCGCTGGTCGAAGAGTCGTGCCGGCAGTGGCAACCTTCGAGCAACATTGCAGCACATACAGTTAAGACGCCGCTAAGAAAGCGCATCAGCAGCCGCGCCCCACTATCGCGCTGCTCGTTTCAAAAACAAATAGGAAATAGCGCTAATGAAAATTTCGAGCTTATCTCCCAATCAGTTTCAAAAACCGCCCCAGAACCTACAGTACAAGCCGGTCGAACCAGGCGACAATGGACCACTAAAGAGAAAAACTCCGCACCAAAATCTCACAGGTGATCCACATCAAACCAACTGCGCTCTTGCGCAGAGAAGTGAAAATTTCGATGGGAAATCGCTCTGCCGCGGCAGCAAACAGCGAGTAAGAGCGCTTAGCGAGCTTTTGATGGAACTGCCTGATGGCGCAGTGCGCGAAGTTCTCAGCGAATGTCTATTAGCGATCATAAACGGCGAAGGCGATATAAAGTACTTGCGTGCACTCACAATGCGCGCTACGCGCCAACTGCGGACCATGTATCTGTCCGGCGGACAAAAAGCCCTGGCTGCCGACACCCGCTGGAGAGTGCGTCAATTTGCCTGGGAAAGTTTTGCCATTCATCTGTACATCGGTCCGAAAGGCTTGCATTTAGACGAAGGACAGCCTGCGTCCGAGTTGAACGCATTTATAATAATCGACTCGAACGGATCGGTGTGGGCCGGTGAGACATATGCAGAAGCATCTGAAGGTCCGGTCACGCTGCCGCTTACGACAGAAGATGTGTTTCAGCGTCTCAGTGAAAAATTGCTGATGACGGTGTATTGAAATTGAGAAGGCGGACCGGCCTAAAACCTGCAACTATCGGCAGAGTAGTTGAGGATTGCTACCTCGGCTACTCTTCCACGTTTGTCGGCTTTGCTGTTGATGGCTCGGTTTGCGTATACGGTTTCAATGTAAAAATCATCGTACAAATCTCGAATCAGAGCTGTGTCGGAATTGCTGAGCATCGCATAACAGCCTTTATCCGTCAGCTTGCGAAAAATCTCAGCCAGACGAGCTTGATCTTCGACTCCGAATGAGTTTCGTGTATAGCCTGTGAAACTGGATGTGGTGCTCAAAGGTTGATAGGGTGGATCTAAATAAACAAAATCGCCCTTCTTTGCTTGTGCCACCACTTCATCGAAATTCGCCGGCACTATTTTGGCATTGCAGAGTGCGCGTTCTGCCGCTCTCAAATTGACCTCGTCGCAAATCTTGGGATTATCGTAGCGCCCGAAAGGAACGTTGAATTGTCCTTTGCGATTGACTCTGAATAATCCGTTGAAGCATGTCTTGTTCAAGTAAATCAATCTGGCAGCGCGTTCTGCCGGAGTCAGGTCAGCGACATCCAGGGCTCGCACTTTGTAAAAGTGGTGCTTGTCGTTGCGATGTTTTTTCAAATGGCGAACAACCGATGCCAGGTCGTTTTTCACCATGTTGTAGCAATTGATGAGCTCGACGTTCGAGTCGGATAAAACTGCACGCAAATTCGGGTTTTTTGCCACCATATGAAAAAACACGGCACCGCCGCCCAGAAAAGGCTCGAAATATCGATTGAATTCGGCTGGAAACAGGCGCGTGTAATGCTTGAGCAACTGAGTTTTGCCGCCCGCCCATTTAAGTATCGGTGTGGCGACCGGGTAAATGTCGGGCGGAGCGATGCCGGAATCTAGGCGCCGGTGCGCCGCGGCTGTCCTAACAGCGGGAAGTCGTTTTACCAAAGCTCAAGCCACTTCTTTCTAGTAATCGGCGCGTTGATAAATAGTGTACCTCCCAAACGTCTGGGCCGTAACCACCTGCAAAAACTGAAGCAAGTGAAATTCCCAGATCGGCAAAGGTATCGATTACCAATTCATCGCGCGCCTTCATGACCGAGAGAGGCAGCCGAAAGAAGCTTGTGCCGGGCAATACGTCCTTTTCGTATGGGTCGCTGCCGGCTACATAAATCACCATATCCGGTGCAAATTTCGAGAGCGCGAGTTTTAATCCGGCTCTGGTTTTTTCCAGGTATTTTTCTTTCTCGATTTCTTTTATCGGTATGTCGAGGTCACTTTGCTGCTTGACCTCCGGCCATCCTTCCTCGGAGTGCACCGAGAAAGTGAAAACGCTGTCGTCATTTCTAAACGCCACAGCAGTGCCGTCGCCCTGATGAAAATCCAGATCGACAATCAATGCTTTTTTGATTTTGCCGATTTTTTGCAAGTGACGAATGGCAATAGCGATATCGTTTATCGGGCAATATCCGCGCCCTTGATCGGGAAATGCATGGTGGTAGCCACCACCGAGGTTGGCCGCCAGTCCAATGTCCAAACTCAATTCTGAGGCTTTCAGAGTACCGCCGCTTTTCAGTTTGAAATCATCAATGATGCTGGGAAGCGGTCTTGTGGCTCGTTCTGGAAAGTATTCCGACTCGCGAAACTCGAAAAGGTCGATCCAGGTTTTCGGAATTGCGAGAGTCTTCAAATACTCGGGCGTGTGGACGAGAAGGACTTGTTCGTCGGTAATCGGATCAGGCTCCAGATATGGCACAGGTGCGCCAATGTCTTCGGAAAGCCTCTTGAGAACCATCTCTCCGCGATCTAGCGCGAATGGTTTATCAAAACCAAAGTCCGAAAGAGG
>JADYYD010000195.1 GCA_020853845.1 Candidatus Melainabacteria bacterium | reverse complement strand
TCGAAGGCAACCGTGCGATGTTTTTTGCCAAAAGCGAGAAGCCTTTGAAGAACGCGAAAGATCAAAAGAGTGTGATTCTCATTCCCGCGGATGAGCGCCACATTTCTTTGCCGCTCTCACCTGCAAGTGATTGTCCCGTCGTTGCAGGAAAGCCGCCAGTGGATATTGTTGCGGTGGAACTTGTGAAAGTGCTGGAGACGCCCGCAGCCAAGCTGAATACTATAAAACTGCCGCTCAATCAGTCTTTCGGGAAATACAGGGACAATTACAATTACAGCGGTACGCTCGACCAGGCGGCTGTGGAATACGATCATGCCGCCGACGCGTTGAGGTCGATACCTGTGAAAGTCGCAGTTCCGCTGCTGGTGAAGGCGGTTCAGAACAATGACATGCGCTGCCAGCTTCGCGCTGTGCATGCGCTTGCGCTGCTGAAGAACTTTGAGTACGTGAGCGCTGTCGAAAAGGTATTGATGGATCCGCCCAAAACGGTCTACTTCGATGTTGCGCAGTTGGCGAATCATCTGAATATAGAGGACAGGAAGTATGTTCCGTTGTTACAGCGGCTTGCGAAGTCGAAGGATCCGCGGGTAAAGAAGGCGGCGAAGGATAGTTTGGCGGCAATGGGGCAGCCCTAGCTTACCCATTTGAAGGCGGTCGAATTTGAAAGCAAGAGTCGGAGTGTCGGCAGGGCACAGGCTTTGTACATTTGTCTCAGGGCACAGCGGACACCAATGTGTTGCGCGGACCAAATGGCTTTCAAAAGGACTAAACTATGAGCGTTGTACTGATGAAAAAAGACCGCGAACTGATGGCGACCAAGGCTACAACAGCCAGAGATTTAAACGCCTCCGAGCGAGTTTCCCGAGACCCGCGCTGGCAGTCGATTGTTAAACGCGACCAAAAGGCGGATGGCAGTTTTTTCTACTCAGTGAAAACCACCGGCGTCTATTGCCGTCCCTCATGCGCGGCTCGTCTAGCGCGTCCCGAGAATGTAAATTTTTACAGGAGCAGTGAAGAGGCGCGACGAGCAGGATTTCGTGCCTGCAAGCGGTGCAAGCCCGACGAGCTTTCACAGGCTGAGCAGAACAGAGAGAGAATTGCATCAGTTTGCCGCTTGATCGAAAGTTCTGAAAACGAACCCACTCTTCAAGAACTCGCTGATAGTGTAGGTTTGAGCACATATCACTTTCATCGCCTTTTCAAATCGATGACTGGATTGACGCCCAAAGCCTATGCCACTGCGCACAGGGCAAAGAAAATGCGCAAAGAATTGGAACGCGGCGGCAGTGTAACTGAGGCTATGTTCGAGGCGGGATTCGCTTCCTCTAGCCGTTTCTACGAAAAGACTAACGGAGTCCTAGGCATGACGCCAACTGATTTTCGCCGTGGCGGCGCGCAGATCGATATTCGTTTTGCCATAGCACAGTCCTCACTGGGAGCCATTTTGGTTGCGCAGACCGAGCGCGGAGTTTGCGCGATTTTACTGGGTGATGATGCAGAAGCGCTGGCGCGCGATTTGCAAGATCGCTTTCCCAATGCCAATTTCGTTGGTGGCGATGAAGAGTTTGAGAAAGTGGTTGCACGTGTGATCGGCTTTGTGGAAACCCCGAGCATCGGGCTGGACCTGCCTCTGGATGTGCGGGGAACAGCATTCCAGCAGCGTGTATGGCAGGCATTGCGCAAAATCCCCGCCGGAACGACTGTAAGCTATTCGGAGCTTGCAAAACAGGTCGGCATGCCGAAAGCCGTACGAGCCGTGGCAAGTGCTTGCGCCGCCAATAAGATTGCAGTGGCAATCCCATGCCATCGTGTGGTGCGAAACGATGGCGGACTTTCCGGCTACCGCTGGGGAGTCGAGCGGAAAGCCATCCTCATCGAACGAGAGGCAAACTCATGAGTGCGATGAGTGTGATGAGTGCAAGTAGTCCGTCGCAAATAAGTGTCTAGAATTTTCACTGCAATTTTTCCTCCATGTTTGCCTAGAGATAAATTTCTATGTAAAATAAAACTAGTCAGACTAGTCAGAAAGGTGTCTGTTTATGAAGAGCCGGAGTGACAAGAAAAAGAATTTCTCGCCTACTTCGAAGCCTGAATTTGTTTGGCAGCTTCAATCTGCAAAGGCTCGTTTCAGCGAGCTATTTCGTCTAGTGCACGATAAAGGACCACAACTCATTACCCGTCAGGGGCGAGATACCGTAGTCGTGATGAAATTGGAAGAGTATGAAAAGCTTCTCTCGCGCGCTAATAAGCCCTTAATAGATTTCTTCCGGCAATCTCCACTGGTTGGCGTTGAACTCGATTTGACCCGTAGTAAAGACAGCGGCCGAGATATCGAGATATGACGGACTATTTGCTCGACACAAATCTCATATCGGAACTTGTGCGACCGCATCCAAATGATCGAGTGACTGATTGGATTTCTTCCGTAAATGAAACATCGCTGTTTCTGAGCGTCTTGACGATAGGCGAACTCTCAAAGGGTATCGCCGGTATGAACGCTGGCAAACGCCGCACCGTGCTTGAGGACTGGCTTGCCACGGAATTGAAGCCTAGATTTGAAGAGAGAATTCTGCCGATCAATGCATCTATTGCGACACGCTGGGGCGTGCTGTCTGCCCGTGCCAAGCAGCAAGGACAGTCGTTGGGGGTAATCGACGGTTTGATCGCGGCTACAGCGCTATCGCATGATCTCACAGTGGTCACGCGCAATGTCGCTGATTTTGCACCAACGAAAGTTCGCCTGCTAAATCCTTGGGAGTGAAGCGCCCGAAAACCTAGATGGGCTGGTTCTTTCAGAAAATACTAAACAAGATAGTAGCAATGCGGTTAAAAACGACACTGAAGGGGCGGTCCGCATTTTGAGTGCAGATTGCTTGCCTTCAGTGTCGTAGCTGACCATCGGAGCTTAACTCGTTCATGGTTTTCCCTTTGCCTTGGTAGGCTTGGGCGCTGCAAGTTCGAGCGCACGGTCGAGCTGGGCATCAACCTTGGGTGCAACAGCAACGACGTAGTTGGGGGTCATCCCAACTCCGTGAATGCTCTGACCGCCTGGCTGATACAACTGAGCGTACGTGACTTGCATAGACGTATTGAACGCCAAGTCCATATTGAGCTGAGCGATGCCCTTGCCGAAAGTCTTCGTTCCAACGAGCTTTGCGCGCCCGTTGTCGTGAAGCGATCCGGCGAACATCTCCGAAGCGGATGCCGAGGCACCGTTGACCAGGATGAAGACAGGCTTGTTGCCGGTCAGGTTGCCGACGCGAGCCACGTTCGACGTGACTGTGCCGTTTTCCTTGTCTTCAAGCGTAGTCTTGGTGACCGTCATCACTTCGGTGTACGGCTTGCCGTGGCGGTGCCCCTTAACCGTGGCGAATTCGCCCTGGTCGAGGAACATACCGGTGATGGCAAAGGCCTGCGCGACGTAGCCGCCACCGTTGTCGCGAAGATCAACGATGTAGGCGCGTGCACCAGCCTTGTTGAGCGCCCGAATCGCAGCTTCCGTTTCGGAGGCGGCGTTTTCGGAGCCGAACGTCGAGATTTTGATGTACCCGACGCTGCCGATCATCTTGTACGTCACGACGTTGGTCGCGGCGGTCGCTGCGGCTTTGGTCTGAGTCTGCCCATTGTTGCGGAAGTACGTGTAGCCGTCCTTCAGCACGTCGAGCATCTCATTGATCGCCTTTTCGGCATCGGCCTGGGTGGAGAGCTTTCCGTCGAACTTGTGCTCCCACTGGTCGAAGTTGGTCAGACGATCGCGCCAGAGAAAGTTCTCGTTGGCGTTGCGCCAGACTTGCCGGTAAAGATCTTCCGGAGTCGTCTGAGCAGCGGTTGTGGTTGGCGCCGGGACCGGAGTCTCGACAGGAGCGGTGATTTGCGCGCTTGCATTACCTCTCGGATTAGGTTGGTCGGCTTGGCCGCTACCAACGCTAAGACCGAGCGTAAGAAGCACCGCCATCGCGATGTTCGCGATGAAACTTTTGCGGTTTTTCATAACGTGTCTCTTTATTGGTTGCGGGCATTGGGTCCGAACTGCGGTTAAACAGGCTCGGGCGAAACACCCTGGTGAAAAGTGCTAACAAGAGTCGAAGCGGTCTCGAACACACGCTGGCTTAGGCGCAGGTGAGTGTTTGAGATGCTCGTCAACGGAGGTTCTGGGCTGGAGATCCTGGGTTGTGATTCTGATTAGCGATGGAACGAAGTTACGTTCAACTTAAAGAGTTTGCGATTTATAAAGCAATCCTTAAAAACCCCGCCGGCGGGAATTAATGCGGCGGTGGGGCGAGAAACCTTATTTGAAACTGCAACGTAACAGCCTAGCGCGCTTACACTAGACTGATTCGAGTAAAACCTTGACAGCGGGCCGCGAAAACTATTCGAAAACGCGCAGGGAGTCTTCCATTGCCAGTTTGGCGCTAACTTGCGGATCTCTTCGCTTGATGATTAGCGGCGTTTGCAAAATCAATTCATGATCGCCCACTTTCTTCTGGCGGCCGCCCGGAACGACGACTGCGTTCTCGGGAACGCGTCCAAAATGTTCTTCTCCGGACGAAATGTCGATGATAGGAGTGCGAGCTGTGATGATGGTTCCCGCGCCTATGACGGCATTTTTTTCGACAATGCATCCTTCATAGATTCCGCAACTGCCCCCGACAAAAGCCCCATCTTCAATGATTACGGGGGTGCTGTTGGGTGGTTCGAGCACGCCACCGATTACGGTGCCGGCACCGATATGAACGTTTTTGCCCACCTGTGCGCAAGAGCCGACAAGCACCAGAGAATCGATCATCGAACCTTCATCTACATATGCTCCGATGTTGACGAAGCTGGGTGCCATGATCACCACTTTCGGTGCTATATAGGAACCTTTCCGCACTGAAGAATAAGGCACAATGCGGTTGTGCGGCGGGGGTAAAACTTTGAGCGGCACTTTGTCGCAGAAAGGACCCTCTTCCATTTTTTCTACCGGTCGCAGGCGGAAGTACAGAAGAATAGCCTTCTTCACCCACGAGTTGGCCTTCCATTCGTTGCCGATTTTCTCGGCGGTGCGAATCTTTCCTGAGTCCAGAGCTTCGATTACTTCTTCTACAACCTTGATGGCATCGGCAGGAAGGGTTTTTGCTTCGAAAAGCTCTTCTATTTGTTGTTCTAAATTCGTCGTCTGCATTTTTGCTATTTTTTCGCCTCGAAGTGCTTCACCAGCCGTTTTGCTGTTTCCGCAAGCACGGCCGTGCCGATATAAAGCCCGCTCTCATCCAGGTCGAAAGTAGGGCTGTGGTGCAAACGCTGATCGCCCTTGATCTCGCCGCCCAGGAACATGAAGGCGCCGGGCACTGTGTTTGCGAACATGGAAAAATCTTCGCTCCAGGTTTTCGGTTTGACCGTAATCACGTTTTCGGCGCCGATGAGGTCGATGGCGGCGCGTTTCATGACCTCTGCGATTTCCGGGTCATTGACTGTGGTCGGATAGCCCATCTCGTAGCGAATTTCATAATCGCCGCCCAGCATGCGCGCTATGGAGCAAGCTTTTTCCAATTCTTCAATAATGTGCTGGCGCACTCCTTCATTGAAGGTTCTGAAAGTGCCCTCCAGAACAACCTCTTCTGAAATCACGTTGCCGCGGCTCGATGAGCTGTGAAAGGAGCCTATGGTGATAATCGCCGGATCGAGTGCAGAAACGCGGCGGGAGACGATTTGTTGCACGGCTTGCACAACTTGCGCACCCAGAACGACAGCATCGATCGTCGTTTCCGGATAGGCTCCGTGACCGCCGACGCCTTTAATCTTGATAGTGAAACCATCAGCGGCTGCCATCACCGGTCCGGGCATGATCGCCACTTTGCCTGCCTCGATGCCGGCGTCCATGTGCAGCCCGATCACCGCAGAGACGCCGTTCAAAGCATCGTCTTCAAGCATGCGGAAGGCGCCCGATTTGCCCTCGTCGTCGCCAAATTCTTCGGCCGGCTGCATGAGCATGCGGATTCGACCGCCGGTTTCCTCTGCGGTGAGAATTTCAGCAGCAGCCAGGCCGCACGATACGTGGGCGTCGTGACCGCATGCGTGCATGACCCCTTTGTTCTTAGAATGGTAAGAGGCCTTGTTCGTTTCTTCTATCGGCAGCCCGTCCATGTCGGCTCTTACCGCGATGGTCACGCCGCTGTCGTTTTTTCCAAAATCCGCCACCACGCCGGTTTTGCCGACTCCTGTCTTAACACTGTAGCCAAGCTGAGCTAGCTTTTCAGCGGACAATTTTGCTGTTTCGAACTCATGAAAGCTCAATTCCGGATGAGCATGGAGGTGTCGTCTCATTTCGACGATTTTGGGCTGGAGCTTTTTCGCCTTTTCCAGCACCGTGGAGGTGGATGGCATCTTGGTTATTCCTGTCACTTGAGTAGGTCTTGCTGGCGCGATTACGCGAAGAATTGCGGCTTGCCGCCCGGTCTGTTGGTGGAGACGTTGTTGAGAGCTTCTTCGACGATGGTCGAGCAGATGGAGATGAGCGCCATTGCCAGCGCCGTTTTTTGCTCGTCGGTGAATTCGGCTTTGTACTCGTCGGCGTATTTTGTGATGATGCGTTCGGCTTCGGATTTCAGCATGAGAATCTCCCTTGAGTTATGGGTGCGCAGCCTGGGGACGAAAATTCAAAAGAGGGTTGAAAACACCCTCTTTCAGAAACGATTTGAAGTTTAGCGCGAAAGTTCAAGACACGTCAGATATTTGAATAATCGGTGAAGCCGAGGCTTGCGCCGAAGAACAAAAGCTTGATTACCGCGCAGCAGCCGGAAAATGTCTCGGCGAGCGTCTGAGTGGCTGTTCTGGCAATTTTGGGCAGGTCGGTCGAAAAGCGGCAAGCCAGGTCGTCTTCATCGACGATTTCTTCGTCGAAATAGGCGATGCCCAGTTTTTTGAATTGAATTTCTTCAAGAAGATCACTCAAGGATGCGTAGTCGATTACTTCGCGGATGTCGGAACGCTTCTCGGGCAAGCCTTTGAAGCGCTCTTTCGGGCATTCCAGAGGCGAGCGGCGCAGTACGTCTACAGCGTCGATGCGGGGGCGCGAAACATTGGCAATTTTTCTGAAGACCGGCATGGCGCCCGTCATTTCTTGAGTGTCATGGGCTACTCTAAAACGATTGGTTTCGGCAAACTCGACTTCCTGAAGAGCCGACCCGCATGCTCTCATGTTGTCCATGCGCGACATCTGCTCTTTTAAAAACGCCGGCGCCATGAAAGGAGCTCTGGCTGCGGTTTCCTTCTGTGATGCGAGTTGTTCGAGCATGGCTTCGGCGTCGAATTCGGAATCGATATCCAGTGTTGCGATTTCATCCATGCGAACGAAAGAAGGCGATTGCATAACATCCCCTCGAAAGTGTTGTGTGTAAAACGGCTGATGCCCTTGTGTGTTTGATTCCCGCTTGGCAAATTGGGCTAAACGGCTGACAACCTCCGGGTGTCCGAAAAAAAAATGCAACCATAAGATGTAGTAAAAGCATTTCCAAATGGAGAAGAGAGGGTTGATGGCTTGCATCGCGCCTCTCTTCTCACGGTTTAGTGCAGCAGAAGCAATCAAGGCCGGTCTCCTCAACTAACGTGCGCTCGCAAGCGACGTGGTTGCACAGACCTGCCCGGTGATTGCCGCATGCACCTTTTCGGTGACGTGCTCGGGGGTGAGCGGATCGAGATCGTGGACCCAGATGGGCTTGCCGACTGTCACGGTTGCTCCCTTACGCCACTTGAAACCCATGGCGCCATAAGGGCCGCCTGCGGTTGCAGCGTCGCGTCCGTGGAAGCAGATGTGAATCGGAACGATGCCCACCTTCTCCTTGTGGTCGAGCTTCTCGCATGCGCCGATGGCGATGAGAGCGGAGCCCTTCTTGAAGGGAAGGTATTCACCGGTGCCACTGATCTTGCCCTCCGGAAAGATGACCAGGGGGTCGCCCTGCAAGAGAACGTTGATAGCAGGCTCGAGGACGGTCTTGCCACGAGTACGGTCAACTGCGAAGCAGCCGAACGCGCCCATGACGACAGCCTTGAGACCAGCGAGCCCGCGCATCTCTTCGTAAGCGGTCATGTAACGGGGGTACCGCTTCATGATCGAGAAGATGACGGGGGCGTCGAACATACTCGAGTGGTTGGGACAGAAGATGACCCGGCCTTCCGGCTTGAGGTTCTCCGCACCCACAATACGAATCCGCCCAACCTGGATGAACATCCAGAGCCTGGCAAGATGCTTGCCGAGGAACTGGAGAGGGCGGAATGTATACGGGATGAAACCACTCGTCAAACACTGGTTCACATAGTCACGGAAGCGCTTCCGCCAGGTACCGATGAAGCCCTTGATGACCTGTGAGCTTCTTACAAAGTGCTTTTTCACAGGTATCTCCTTTTGCGCTTCGGAACAGAACAGTTCGAAACGCTGTTGGATGGTTAGTTTGTGTGTCGAAACTCTGCTCGAACGTGCTGGAAGCGCCGTCAGAACAGGCAGGACACTGCGATGTGTTGCGAATGCATCCCTTCCGGATCAGTCAGCTCAGAGATGTGTGTCAGAGAGCATCGTCACGCGAACCGAGCCGATCATGGTTCTCTTCCCGCCACCAAAGGAGGCTGGAAAAAGAAGCGAATAGGCTCGGTAAGTTTGTCTCTAGTGGAGATCGCGGGAAATGTTGTGAAAACGGAAGGTAACCGTAAGCTAACAAACTGGAGAGCTATAAACATAGACTTAGCGCAACCGCGCCATTCACTTTTTCTTTAGAATCTTGATAACTTTGGTTTGGCCGACTATTTGCGGCTTCGCTTGAGTTATCAAGAGTACCCCAATAATCGCGCGCGCCGGGCTGTCGATAGTTGCCAAGCGGCGCGCTCTCAAGAGTTTATCTCTCGCGTAATCTCGTGCAACCTTGATTACCGTCTCGAACTTTAGTCGCTAAAGGGCTTTCTAGGTTTTCAGCTTCTTCGTTCTGTAGGGTCATGACATCTGTTCATAACCCTCCGATTTGGCTACCAAACCCTCTAAATAAGCCCATAATCCGACGATTTAATGCGAAACTAATGCATCTCAACCATTCCGGACGAGATCCGTTCAGTAACGCTCATGGGCTGAAACGAAGGAAGTACGCACAACTAGCGGATCTCTTAAGCTCTTGCTTAGAGATTGCTAAATCGGCACCACGTGCCAGGAGGTCTCGAATGTCAGGAAACAATCGAATGGCGAGGCGCTTTTTCAAGGCGCTTGCGCTCTTCATCCTGCGTTCGTTTTCGCAAAAGGCTGATGCAAATGGAGGCGTCAAAGCTCATCTGGAAGTGGAGCGCAAGTTCCGCTTGTTCGATGGTGAGCTGGATGTTCTCGAGGCGCGTTTGCCCGATTGCGGATTCAAGCCGGTAGGCGAGGTGACCATGACCGACACTTTCCTGCCCACCGTCAAAGACGAAGACATGATTCGCATTCGTGTCGAGTCCGAAGGTGAGGAAAGACGCCGCTATCTGACCCTGAAAGATTGGGTGATGATTGACGGCGAGCGCGAAAGGCGAGAAGAGGAAGGTGTGATCGGGCTGTTGCCTGGGGTCGTGCTGAGGCTGGTCGGAAGACTGGTCGCCGGCGCATCGCCTCTGTCATTCAGCAAGATTCGCCGGTCTTACTCGTCGACGCAGCCTGGCACAGACGTCCAAGTGGTTGTCTCAGTCGATCGTGTAACAGGACTCGGAGTCTACAGCGGCGCCTATCTCGAAGTGGAAATCATCGTTCCTGTAGGGGGCGACGTCAAATCCGCTCGCGAGAGAATTCGCACTGAAGTCTTCGATCTGCTCGGAGAACATCGGGATTTCGTTCCGCGGTCGTATCACGACATGCTGAGGGAAACGACGGTCTAACCGAGTCAATGTGAAAGGCGACGCGTTGTCGCCGTTATGTAGACGCTCTTCCACAGTGGGAGGGCGTTTTTCGTTGGCGACAAACTGCCGCTGACTTAACCCGGACCGCGGCTTTGCACGGTCCATAAAGGAGTCAAAATCATGTCTAGTACAACTGCAACTCGTAATGGTCGCGGCGACAAGCCTGGCGACCGCAACCGCAAGCGCATGGAACCGGTGTTCGACGTCGTCGACCTGGATACCCTGACGCCTGCCGAAGAAGCTTTCGGCGACGAATTCGATACGCAACTGATCGGGCAGCCGGAAGCGCGCGAAATCGCGCTGGAAGTGCGTTCGCGCATGAACAACCCGATGCGCAACAAGAAGTTCCCCCTCGGGATCTTCCTGCTCGTCGGCAAGTCCCGCCGTGGTAAGTCTCTGCTGGCCCAGGTGCTGGCGAAGATGCTGCACGGCGATGACGAAGCGCTGACGCGCGTCACGTCGGAGGACTACTACGACGAAAGCCAGATGAACGACCTGCGTGGTGCGCCGCCGAAGTATGTCGGTCACCGCGAACCGGTCGACGTTCGCAGCATGAAGCGCGAGAAGCTGGCTCAGGTCGACGGCTACAGCAAGATCTCCGAGTGGAACCGCATTCGCGTGCGTCTCAACTCCGCCTGCGAGATCGACGTCGTGGTCATCGAAGAGTTCTCCAAGTCCGGCCTGGACTTCTACAAGTTCTGGATGGAAGTGTTCGACAAGGGCAAGAAGACCCTGGCGAACGGCGAGCTCGTCGACTTCACCAACACCGTCTTCATCCTCACCGACAACCTCGGCATGGATGAGGTCGAGAAGGAGGAAGAAGGTTCTTCGATCGGCTTCGGCTCCGGTCAGAAGAAGGTGCTGAGCCACGAGCAGATCACCACCATCGTCCAGAAGTCGATGCGCAGGCGGTACAAGCCCGAATTCCGCAACCGTATCGACCGGATGGTCGTCTATCGCGAGCTGTCCGCCGAGGATACGCTCAAGATCGTCGACATCAACGTGCAGCAGCTCTACGATCGCATCATCGATCAGATGCCCCGCGGCGATGACTTCACCATGGACGTTCGTCCGTGCGCTCGCAAGTTCTTGCTCAAGGCGGCTGAAGAAGATGTGGCGAACCTGAAGCGCGTCATCCTGCAGCATGTGGAAGGCCCGCTCGGCCGCATCCTGGCCAAGGACAACCCCAACCGGGTGCTCGGCGGCGACCTGCTGCGCGTGACCTGGGACGGCAAGTCCGATAAGCTGACGTTCGCGATCGCTCGCGGCGAAGGCGATGTGGACGAGAACATCGAGGGTCTGATGCGCGTTCTGGGCGATACCTCGGAGTCGATGAAGGGCGTCGCCTACCAGCGCCGTCTGTCGAAGCTCCGCGGTGCCATGACGCGTGAGAACACCAAGGAATGGGCTGTCACGGTTCAGGCCAACGACCGCGACGAACTGATGATGGAGACGTACACCATCCAGGACGAGCTCAAGCAGCACTATGGCCTGAAGATCTCCAACATGTCCATCAACTTCGAGGCGCCCTACGAGGCGACCATCGTCGTGAAGGCCACCAGGGATCAGATGGACATGGTCAGCCAGCAGTACGGGGTTACGGTGAAGGAGATGAGCCGCGCGCTCGTTGTGGTCAACCCTAAGAAGAACAACTGATGCTGCTGAGCCCTCAGGCTCAACAGTGGTCAGCTTCTAAGGACAAGCCACGAAGTACGCGCAGCTATTTCCGCTTGCGACCATGTGATGGTGAGCTCGGAGGGACTACAAATCCTTCCCGCTCATCTCATGTGGTTGTTGCGTCGGAACCCGGAGGACCCTGAGGAAATCGGCTTTGCCGACTACTCGGGGTCCTCCATTTTTTGGAAGGTGTTTTACTATACCAAGCAGTAAAAAATTCGCTTTCTTTGTCGCCAATTAACATCCCTGCAAAAATATTTTTTCAGCCCCGGATCCGCATAGAATCCGTATTTCATTGACTTGCACAGAATTCAGTGGCCGTCTGCGGTCTGATAAATTTCGGATCTGTCGTCAGGAGAGTGTATTTTCTTTTTGTGGCGGGAAAAATTGATTAGAAGCCCCGTTTTCGCACGTCCGTCCCCACTGCTCGCTGTTTTTCCAACCTCAGCCAATGGCACTCAAAGATTCATTCACCAATAAGAAAAGCCAGCAGCAGAAACAGCTGACCAATGTCATTCCTCTGGAAGGTTTTCCCTCAGCGGTCGAGCTGAAAAGCGCTCAAAAACTGGCTCTTGCTAATCCGCAGCAAACCCAGATCATGACCTGGCAGGCTGAGGAAGGCAAGGGCGAGTATCAGCTTGTCGTCAAACACGCGCACTCGGCTGATGAGAACGAAGTTTATTGGGTCCTCAGTCTGCAGAACGAACAAGACTCTTGCGAGCAATGGAATTACAGAACACCGGATATCGAGCTGATTGACAGCATTCTGGTCGCAACAGCAAAGCCTTCCGGTCCGGCTGCGATAATTCCCGACTCCCTGAAGCCTCCGCCCGGCGGTTATCCGGAAGAGGAAGACGAAGACCCGAAGAAGAGCAAGGCCGCGGAGCAGCGGCGGGAAGTCAAAGAGCGAAGAGACACCCCGGAGCAGACCGGTGGGCTGCTGAAACCGGGCGCAGTTCTATCCGACCGCTACGAAATCGTTAATGAAGTCGGCCGTGGTGGCATGGGCGTCGTGTATAAAGCCCGTCACTTAAAGATGGATCGAATTGTCGCAATTAAGGTACTGCATGGACATCTTTTAGAAGACCTTTCCTCCAAAAAACGCTTCGAGCAAGAAGTGAATGCAACCAGCTCGCTGAGCCATTCCAACTGCGTCATGGTGTATGACTGCGACTTCTCGCCAAGCGGTCAGCCCTTTCTGGTTATGGAATACATCGAGGGCGTCAGCCTGAAGGAAGTCCTGCGCCAGAAGGGACCTTTGAGCGTCGAACGCTTTCTGGAAATCTTCATTCAATGCTGCGAAGGTTTAGCCCACGCGCACTCGAAAGGCATCGTTCACCGCGACATGAAGCCGAGCAACGTCATGCTCATCAACGGACCCGACGGCGGCGACATCGTCAAAATCGTGGACTTCGGCGTAGCAAAGATCATGCCTCGCAACGACGGTACGCTCATGGAATTGACGCGCACCGGCGATGTCGTCGGCAGCCCGCACTACATGAGCCCTGAGCAATGCATGGGCGCATCGATGGACTGGCGCACGGACATCTACTCGCTTGGTTGCGTCATGTACGAAGCAATCACCGGCCGCGTGCCTCTGCTTGGTGAAAACCCCTATCAAGCGATGTACATGCACATTCATGAAATGCCGCCGCTCTTCAGCGTTGTAAGACCGAACGTTCAGCACGATCAGCAAATTCAAGACATCGT
>JADYYD010000194.1 GCA_020853845.1 Candidatus Melainabacteria bacterium | reverse complement strand
TCGAACAACGAAGGCATGCGCTACGACATGGCGCTTCCTCTGCTGCTTCCCATGATGTATCCGAGCGGAATGTTGGGCGTCGGATTGACGGCAATGCTCGCCAGCTTCATGTCCGGCATGGCTGGTAATGTCACCGCATTTAATACCGTATGGACTTATGACTTGTATCAAAGTTACATTCGACCCAACCAGTCAGACAAACATTATTTGTGGATGGGCAAGGTCGCAACAGCAGTTGGCATACTAATTAGCATTGCCACCGCTTACATTGCCATGGGCTTTCCGAGCATCATGGATTACATGCAGAATATTTTTTCGTTTTTCAACGCACCTCTTTTTGCCACTTTCCTTTTGGGCATGTTTTGGAAACGAGCAACCCCTTGGGGAGCATTCTTCGGGCTGGTAATCGGTACCCTGACTGCTGTTCTGCACTTTTATGTTTTAACCGGACATGAGCCCTTCGTGTATACATCCGTCATGGCTGGAAATTTCTGGCGTTCTACATTTGCATGGTTGGCATGTTTCATCTCAACGATTGTCATTTCCTTCTTTACCAAGCCCAAACCTGAAGAAGAGCTTGAGGGACTGGTTTGGGGCAAACCAAAAGAAGTGGTGACAATTGCTCTTCCCTGGTATAAGCGACCGGGAATTTTGGCGGTGATTATTTTGGTTCTTACTGTTCTTTTGAACTTTCTTTTCTGGTAGTGGCATATATGGTGCAAACAGATGCTTGATATTCGCATTCCCATCGCAGCGCTTTTCACTGTAGTAGGCATTCTTCTTGTCGGTTACGGCTTTGTGGTTCCCACTACTGTCGATGTGCCTTTTTCAGGTACGACCTACACATTCAACTTGAATCGAGATTGGGGCGCCGTGATTTTGCTGTTCGGGATTTTTATGGCAGCTCTGGTCAAACTCGATAAAAAGTCTTCCAGTCCAGAGAGTTAGACCCAAAAACTTTCTGTTGCCTTATTCTGTATTTGTGCTATACATAGGTATGGTTATTGATCTAACCAAACCTTCAGCGTGAGCGCTTTTAATCGCTTCGCTGCAGAACCTTTTTCTATGCGTAGACGAGGTTTTTGAATATACTGGAAATTGAGATGTTTTGAGCGCCGACTCGTCTGGTAACACGAGAACAGCCTCGGAGGTAAATGCCATGAGTCAAAGTGATGAAGCCAAGCCGCTTGAAACATTGCACGTCGCAATTAGAGAGATGGTTGACCAGCAGCGTCAAACTAATGAACGTCTTGATGCTGCGTGTTTAGAGTTTCGCAACGGCTTCAGTTATCTGTCGAAAGAACAGATCAGAACGAATGAAAAGCTGGATATAACAAATGCAAAGCTTGACGCCACGATTACGACCTTAGTGGATTTCAAAGTTCACGTCAGTAAGAGATTGGATGGTGTTGGCACCTATCTGATGTCGATTGACGATCAACTTCACAGTCATGAGAAGTGGTTACGCAGACTGGATGACCGTCTGTATGACCAGGAGAAATGGCTGCGTAAGTTGGATGAACGGATGAAGCCAGGTGAAACGGCCTAGCGCCAAAGACACCTACTGATTGTGTTTCACGAGAGAAAGAAAGTAATTTCGCACATCGACTGTTTTGATGTGGATGACTCGTCGTGAACTGATCAAATGTTCCAAACTTAGATCGCATGCAACCAACATTGCGGCGTCAAGATCCGCTGTTTTCTTGGGATTGTTTTTCAAAGCGTTCCAGATTGGGTCGGTGAAATCAGTAGGGCGTGATGCTTCCAAACAGTCGGCGAGAAACACGACTTTGGACAAATTGGTCATACCGACTTTGCCCAGGGTGTGCTCGCTGACTGCATCCAGCAATTCCTGATGTTTAATGCCCAACTCTTCGCGTGCGACAAATGCCGCCACTGGACCATGCAATAAATGTCCGTTTTCCTTTTCGACATCATTGAGTTTCATCCCAAATGATTGAGCAACTTTTACAAGGTCCTTGTCTTTCCATTCCTTGCAGCCGTCGTGCAACCAACCCGCCAGCTCGGCGAGAAATTCGTCTTCGCCCGCCAGCTCTGCAATTTCCTTTGCGACTGCTGCAACTCCTTCTACGTGTCGAAAGCGCTTTTCGCTAACACGTGGTTTGGCCCACTTGCGTGCAGCATCCAGCGTCAATTCTTCCGGAATGCCCTTGTATTTGATCTTGGCGGAGCTGTTTCTATTCATTTCGCGTTTGACTTCACGGCGCCGCGCTCACTGTAGTACCCTTCGCTAATAAGCATTTCGTTGACTTCGCGAGGGACCATATAGCGAACGGACTTGCCTTCGTGCAGGCGTTCTCTAATTCCGGAGCTGGAAATTGCTACGCCTGGAAAATCGATGACGGCCCAATCAGCACCCTCAGGCATGTTGTATTTTTGCGGATCCGGATTTGTTTCTGTCTTCTGCATTTTGCGAACCAGAGGATTCGTCTGCTCCGTTTGATACTCGAGCCGGGGTGCAACAAGAATGCGGCATGACTTGATCAATTCATCGACTTTATGCCAACTGCCGATTTGTACGAAGTTGTCACCGCCGATGATAAAGTTCAATTTCACATCAGGACCGAGTTCCTCATGAAAATGCGCGAGCGTGTCGGCTGTGTACGAAAGTCCTTTGCGTTTCAATTCGACATCGGATGCTTCGAAATATTTATTCGTTGATACCGCTGCCAGTACCAGCTTATGTCGTGATTCTTGATCGAGCAATTCATCATCTCGATGGGGCGGTGTGCCACTGGTTACGAAAATTACTTTTTCAAGATCAAACTGAGCGCGCGCAAATTCTGCAATCAGCAAGTGACCGTTATGGATAGGATTGAACGTCCCGCCGAATATTGCCACCTGTCTCACTGTTGTTCGAACCTCAGTGTTCCGCAAAATGCGACATGCGGGGGCGCGTGTAAATGCGCGGCAGCCTCACTCGCAAATTGCAAGCCAATTCGTAGGTAATGGTATCAAGCATTGCCGCCCATTGTGCAAGTGTGAGACAGGGAGAATCTTGCGCGTGCGCGTCTTCGCCTGCGGAATGCTCGCTGCCTATCAATGTGATGACGTCACCTTCTTGCGCTTCAGGCGCATCAGTTATATCTACGAGCATTTGATCCATGCTGATGATGCCGACTTGAGGAACTACTTTTCCGTTGATCAAACAGGACATGCGGTTGGAGAGGCGGCGATTGACGCCGTCTGCGTAACCGACCGGGAGTGAAGCCAGGCGCGACTTTCGCTTTGCTGTCCAGGTGAAGTTGTAGCCCGCAGATTCGCCTTCTTCAAGTACTTGCGTATGGTTGATACGCGCGCGCACGGACATCGACGGATGAAGAATGTCCGAATCTCTCTTCGCTTCCAGTCCATATAGATAGATGCCGACCCGCACCATGTCATAGTGAGTTTCCGGAAAGTATCTCACTGCCTCACTGGACGCCAAATGAGCAAGGAAGGGCGTTTTGATAATCGTGCGAGCAGTGTCTACGCTTTTTTTGAAGACGGCGTTCTGCTTTGCCGTCACCTCTTGATCACCGGCCATAGCCAAGTGGCTGAAGATGCTTATCAGATTTACATGCTCCGCCTGGCGGACGAAATCCAGCATGGGTTCTAGCTTTTCCGGCAGGACCCCGAGCCGGTGCATGCCCGTATCTACCTTAATATTGACCTTTGCTTTTCGTTTGGCCCTTTGAGCCGTTTGATTTATATCCTTCAGCTCAGAAAGCTCGGTTACCGTCATATCCAGATCCGACTCTATAGCTGTCTTCACTGCCCAGGCAGGCGCCGGACCTAAGATAAGTATCGGCGCTTTGATGTCGGCGGCGCGCAGTTGGCAAGCCTCGTCGACGGATGCCACGCCGAGCCAGTCGGCGCCCATTGCCACAAGCATTTCGGCGACCGGCACGCTGCCGTGACCGTAAGCGTCGCCCTTAACAACCGCCATGAGCTTGGTTTTGCGGCTCTGGGGCGTTTTGCCGCCAGGCAGAAAACCGCATACGGTCGCCAGATTTCTTTCGATGGCGGACAGATCAATCTCGACCCAGGCGTCGCGTCGGACGGATGACAGGGTCTGTTGTCTCTGCTGGACCATTAGTAATATCTCTAAACACGATAAATGTAGGACCCTTGTCGGGTTGAAACTTTATGCTAGCATTGCTCACAGCCGTATTCACGCGTAGGCTCAGGCCAATGCTTGTCTAAGTTTGGTGAAACTAAACTGATGCGAAGCATCCAGATCAGCTTGTTTCGAAGTTCACGGCATTTGGAAATTCTTGGAGTCTTTTGGAGTCCCTTTGGTAGAAGCGTCACCACTAGAAATCGGGAGTTGGGCCTTGAATAAAGCGGAATTAGTGGACATCGTGGCCAAAGAAGCAGCAACCACGAAAAAGGATGCCGAACAAGTTATCAACAAGATGATGGAAACCATCATCAAGCATGTTGCAACCGGCGAAAAGGTTACTTTGGTTGGATTCGGAACGTTCGAAGCGCGTCAGCGCAAAGCACGCACCGGTCGTAACCCTAAGACCAACGAGCCGTTGCACATTCCAGCCAAGCGTGTACCTGGATTCCGAGTCGGCAAGGAATTCAGCGAAGCCGTCAACAAGCGGAAGTAGGCGATTCGTCGCTGAGGAGACCTTTTGGAGTTACCGAAGGTAGCATTGATAGGGTGCGGCAACTGGGGCAAAAACCTGGTCCGTAACTTTGCCAACCTTGGAGCTCTTGCAGTCGTGTGTGACTCTGACCCGGTGAAGCTCGAGCATGTTCAGCGAGAGCATCGTGGGGTCAGAGTTACTGGCAATTTTCAAGATTTGCTCGACGATGCCCAAGTGAGGGCTATCGTTGTTGCCACGCCCTCCGACACTCACTTCGACCTGGCTAAGCAAGCCTTGCTCGCCGGCAAACACGTCTATGTGGAAAAGCCTTTGGCAAGAGATGTGAAGCATGCTGAAGAGCTGGATGAGCTGGCTACTAAGAACAATCTCGTGCTCATGGTCGGGCATCTGCTGCTCTACCATCCTGCCGTCAATCATTTGAAAGACTTGATTGCCTCGGGCGAGCTGGGCGAAATTCTTTTCGTGCGCTCGGACAGAATGAATCTCAACATGGCGCGCCGTGACTGGAACGTCTTGTGGGATTTGGCTCCGCACGATATCTCCATGATGAGTTATTTGCTCGATTGCGAAGATACGCAGGTGAGCCGCGTGGGTGGCTGGGACACGCACGGTGACGGTCTTGTGGACGTTGCGTATCTGGATCTGTCTTTTCCTGTCAATGGCAAAGACATCCCAGGGCAGGTTCGCAATTCCTGGGTCGATCCTCAAAAGCAAGTGCGCCTGACTGTCAACGGCAGCCTTAAAACAGCAGTTTTGAACGATGCTCAAACTGAAAACAAGTTGGCATTGCATAGTTTGACGCGTGATGGACGCACGGTTGTGGAGTACCCCAGCTACGCGAGCACCGAGCCTCTAAATGTTGAATGCGAACATTTTTTGGACTGCATCGCTACGGGGGAAAGACCACGAACGGATGCCAATAACGCCTATCAAGTAGTGCGCATTTTGTCCGATGTAGAAAAACGCTTATCTGGAAGACCCAGCGCCAGAGCTGCTCTCGGCGTTAAATAGATTGTCAATTGCTGGCTTGAGTAAGAGCAATTAAACTGATTCGGCAAAATCTGTTTACCTGTGTTTTGAAATCTTGAGCCGACGCGCTATATAATGAAGAACGCGCTGAAATTGCGGGAGTAATTCAGTGGTAGAATGCCTCCTTGCCAAGGAGGATGTCGCGAGTTCGAGCCTCGTCTCCCGCTCCATTTTTTGTTCGGAATATTCCGATCGGCTCCGCGAAGGACCGGTCAGCCAACGGCTAAGCGGGTGCTTCCTGCTATATTAGTCAGGCTGGCGGTGTTTCTGCCCCACAATCACATTCTCAGGATTCGAGAAGACAAGACATGGCAGACAAAAAGGAAGAAAAGCCTGAAGTCAAAGATTCTGAAAAGAAGCCGGATCTTGTCGCCAAAGAAGTGAAGGCTGCCGCTTCGCCTAATCCACCATTGCATTTGAAAAACCTGCCCTTGCCGGACGATCTGAAAGATCCAAAGGCGGAAGCGCCCAAGTCCGGCATCGCCATGCGCCGGTCGCGCTGGGAAAGCAGTTTTGCCGCTGTTCGCTACATCAACAGCCTGGGGCGTGATGAAGAGGTCAAAGTCAGAGACAGCGACCGCGCCACGACCATTTTTCTTCTGCTTGCTTCCATCTTGACTGTGCTTTCGCTTGTAATCAAACCGTTCGCCGGTATGCGATTGCAATTTGTTCTCATCTGCGACGTCCTGGTGGGCGTCATGTTGATTTTCTATCTGGCAAACCGCTTCGGCATCATCAACACTTTGACGCCGCGTCAGGCGCTTCTGACATGGCAATTGATCGTCGGTTCGGCATTCCTGGGGATCTTCATGACAATCAATCTGGCTGTAGTCATTGGCATGTTGATCGCCAACAGTCCGACGATAGACATTAGGTAAAGAGAGCCTGTAGATAAAGTTAAATACGCGCCCGCGCATGATAAAATCAGCGCCTGCACGCGGTTCCAAGGCTCTTGTGCGAGTTCTTGCAATCGAGCGGTTCGGTTTTGAAAACCGGCTGGCCGTGCCTCGTCACCCAATATATACAGATTCTGTATACAACCAGGACAGGTAATTAGCGATGAAAGTCACCCTAGACAGGGAAGGCAAAAACATAGTTCGTATGGGTTTGGAACTCGAATCCGAAAAAGCGTTGAAAGCTTACGAGCTGGCCTGCAGGCAGCTCTCCGGCAAGATCAATATCCCCGGATTCAGACGCGGCAAGGCGCCCCGCAATATCATTGAAAAGACGCTCGGTGTCGACTACATCAAGCGCGAAGCATTGGAAAGACTGGTGCCGGAATTGCTCACCAGAGCTATCCTGGACGAGAACCTCGATGTCATCACAGAGCCCGAAATCGACAATTGCGATTTCGAGCTGGGTTCGCCGCTCAAATTGAACGCGAAATTCGAAGTGCGCCCGGAAGTGACTCTGGGTCAATATCTCGGCGTCTCTGTCGACGTGCCGGAAGCAGTGATGCCCGATGATGCGCTCGACAAAGCATTGCAATCAGTGGCCGAATCGAAGTCCTCAATGGCGCCTGTAGCGCCGCGCGAAGTCAAAATGGGCGACACTGTGCTCATGGACTTCGAATGCAAGGTCAACGGTGAAGTTGTGGAAGGCGGAAAAGCTCAGGGCTTGCTTCTCGAGCTGCGTGAAGGCGCATTTCTGGAAGGATTTTGCGAGCAAGTAGCAGGAAAAATGCCGAATACCGATTTCGAGGTAGAAGCAAAATTCCCGCCCGCATACAGAAATAAAGAGTTGGCTGGAAAAGACGCTAAATTCAGCGTTTCGCTCAAAGAAATCAGAGAGCGCACCATTCCCGATGTGAATGAAGAGCTCGCCAAAGAAGTTGGTTATGAAAACCTCGACCAGCTCAAAGACTTCCTCAAAGAGCGCATCGGCGAGGAAATCAAGCAAGAGAACGACATGCGCTCCCAGCGTGCGGTTGTTGATGCGGTCGTTGCTCAATCCAAGGTCGATATTCCTGAAACCATGATCGAGCGCGAGCAAAACCTGCTCATGCACCAGCTCAAGCGCTACTTCGAGCAAACCGGTCAGCCTTTTGAAGAATTCGAGCGCTCCGATGAATTCCAGTCGGTGAAAGATTCGAAATTCGAAGAAGCAAAACAGCGTGTTTTGACCAGCCTGGTTCTCGGCGCAGTGGTCAGACAAGAAAAGATGACCGTGCAAGACGAAGAGATGACGCCGTACATCGCTGAATTGGTGCAGCGCTATCAGGTGCCGGTCGAACAAGTCGCACGCAATGAAGAAGTGCGCCGCCAGATCATGGAAGAAGTTTTGACCAACAAAGTAGTCGAATACCTGGTCGAAAAGGCAACCATCAAGTTCGTTCCGGAACCCGCACACGAGCATGGTCCGAATTGCGATCACGATCACGAACACGGTAAGGAAAAAGCCAAGAAAGCCGACTCGGAGCAAAAATCCGAAGCCAAAGCTGAAGCCAAGTCAGAGTCTAAGAAAGACGCTGAAGCAAAACCAGCCAAGGCTAAGGAAGAAGAAAAACCGAAAGAGAAGGCCGGCAAAAAGGGCAAAAACTAGATAGATTCCCGTTTTTGCTTCAAAACCTGCTAGAAAACTGGAGAAATCTAGTAAGATTGCGATTTAATGCTGTTTTTTAGGTTGGCGTTAGATAATAACGTTGTACTTATTAAGACCGCAGTGCGTTTCGCAATTTGCCAGACCCTTAGCTATATGCGGCTATTTTTGAAAGTCTGAAAATTCGTGCTAACGTGATGTTAAGCAACAACTCAAAGCAAACATATATTTGGAAGGAAGAAAATGTCGATCAAGCGCCCCTCAAGGAATGATGTGTACGACCTCTGGAGCATGACTCCGGCTGCTCAGTCGCCCATGTCCTACTACCCGCCCACCGTTATTGAAACCACAGCCCGAGGCGAGCGCGCTTTTGACATCTTTTCGCGTTTGCTGCGTGAGCGCATCATTTTTCTCGGTATGCCGATTGATGACGGCGTAGCCAATTTGATCGTGGCTCAATTGCTGTTGCTGGAAGGCGAAGATCCGGAAAAGGATATTCGTCTTTATGTCAACTCACCGGGTGGTTCGGTAACCGCCGGATTGGCTATCTACGACACGATCCAACATATCCGCTCGGATGTTTCAACAATTTGTTTAGGACAAGCGGCCTCGATGGGAGCTTTTCTATTGGCTGCAGGGTCTAAAGGAAAACGATTGGCCCTTCCGCATGCGCGTATCCTCATTCACCAACCGTTGGGAGGCGCACAAGGACAAGCTACGGACATTGAAATCCAGGCCAGAGAAATTCTTCGCATCAAGCGCCAGCTCAATGAACTGCTCGCGCATCACACCGGTCAGACGGTTAAACAAATTGAAAAGGATACAGACCGAGATAATATAATGACAGCGGAGGAAGCCAAGGAGTATGGTCTAGTAGATGAAGTGATCGCCAGGGTAGAACCTGCACTTTCAGCCGTTTAGGCACTAGAGTCAGAAAATGGGCACCGCCTCGAATTTATAGAAAAACCTATAAAACGGACCGCCGGAAACACCTAACGGAAACACAACGTAGAAGGACAACAGATGCCTAAGCAATCAGACAACCGTCTAAAGTGCTCGTTCTGTGGAAAGAGTCAGGATCAGGTCAAAAAACTGATTGCCGGGCCAGGTGTGTATATATGCGATGAATGCGTCGACCTCTGCAACGAGATTCTAGATGAAGAGCTGTTCGATGGCGCTCCGCAACCGGCGGCTTCCGAGACGGTTCTGCCTAACCTGGTAGATATACCGAAGCCCCAAGAAATTAAGAGCTTCCTCGACCAACACATCGTCGGTCAGACATCCGCTAAGAAGATTCTTTCAGTGGCTGTCTACAACCATTACAAACGGATCAGCCACAACTCCGAGATGTCCGAGCAAGTGGAAATCCAAAAGTCCAATATCTTGCTCATCGGGCCGACCGGATGCGGTAAGACTCTTTTAGCTCAGACTTTAGCCAAATTGCTCGATGTTCCTTTTGCAGTTGCCGACGCGACAACGCTGACGGAAGCAGGATATGTAGGCGAGGATGTGGAAAACATTCTCCTGCGTCTCTATCAAGCTGCTGACTATGACATCAAGAAAGCCGAGCGCGGCATTATCTATATCGATGAGATAGACAAGATTTCGCGCAAATCCGAAAACACCTCCATCACCAGAGACGTTTCCGGAGAAGGCGTCCAACAGGCGCTTTTGAAGATGATCGAAGGTACGGTCGCCAATGTGCCGCCCCAGGGTGGACGCAAGCATCCGCACCAGGAGTTCATTCAGATCAATACCGCCAACATTCTCTTCATTTGCGGCGGCGCATTCGTCGGTCTGGATAAGATCGTCGAAGCAAGAGTCTCGTCCAATCGCAACATCGGATTCGGCTCCGACAGACCGCTTACTGCCTGGGAGCGCGAGCAGAAGGCAAGCAAAATTCTCAAGGACACGGCACCGGATGATCTGCTCAAATTCGGCTTGATTCCCGAGTTTGTCGGACGTATGCCGGTTATAGCAGTGCTTGAATCTCTGGATGAGGAAGCACTGGTCAAGATCCTTGTCGAGCCCAAGAATGCCATCCTCAAGCAGTATCAGCAATTGCTTCACCTTGACGGCGTAGAACTGAAGTTCGACCAGGAAGCGATCAGCGCTGTGGCGGAAGAAGCAATCAAACGCAAAACCGGTGCCAGAGCACTTCGCGCCATCGTCGAAGAAATCATGCTCGACATCATGTATGAAGTGCCGTCGCGAAGCGATATTAAGACGGTCCACATCACGAAAGAATTGGTCGAAAAGCGCTCCACGGCGGAGCTTCTGCAGTTGCCTAACAAGACCAAGCCTAAAGGCGAGATTGCCTGATACAGCAAATTCTTGCCGGCAAGCCGTACAATTTATAGTTCGTAGAAGCGCTTGAGGCAGAATGGCCGTTTTGAGCACAACTTCTTTTTCGCTGATTCCACTGAGGGATGTGGTTGTTTTTCCTCAGATGGTTCAGGCTCTTTTTGTCAGCCGTCCCAAATCAATCGCCGCGCTCGAACAGGCACTGTTGCGCGATGATCGCCTGGTCGTGCTTGTCGCGCAAAAAGACCCCGAGTGCGAGAATCCCAAAGAAGATGACATCTATCAGCTTGGAACTTTGGCTGAAGTGATGCAGATGCTCAAGCTGCCGGACGGCACGGTGAAGGCGCTTGTCGAGGGCTCTTGCCGGGTGACTCTGGACAAAGTCATCGACGATCCGGAGCACTTCTCTGCTGTCGTTACTTCGCAAGACGAAACCAATCAAGAAGACGAATCGACGAAAACGCTAGTTCGCGTCGCGGTTGAAAAGTTCGAGCAGTACGTCAAGACGACGAAAAAAATCAATCCGGAAAGCTTGCTTGCTGTCTCGGGAATCGGGCAGCCGGGACGCCTTGCCGATATCATCGCCACCTATCTGGGACTGGATCTGGCGGAGCGTCAAAAGTGCCTGGAAATCATCGATGCCACCGAGCGTCTGGAGTATGTGAGCCAGCTTCTTTCACGCGAATTGGAATTTGCAGAATTAGAGCAGCAGATCCACGATCGGGTGCGTTTCAATCTGGAGAAAACGCAGCGCGAGTATTATCTGCGCGAAAAAATCAGAATCATTCAAGACGAACTCAATGCTGAAGGCGAGCAACAGGGCGAGATTGCCGAGTACAAACAAAAAATCGCCAAAGCAAAAATTACAGGTGTAGCGCTCGAAAAAGCTCAAAAAGAGCTTTCGCGGCTCGAGAAAATGATGCCGCAAAGCGCGGAAGCAGCCGTCATTCGGACTTATTTGGATACCATAGTGTCCTTGCCATGGTCGAAACGTTCGCGTGAAGTCATCGACTTGAAAAAAGCGGACGAGATACTCGAAGAAGACCATTACGGGCTGGAGAAGGTCAAAGAAAGAATTATCGAATATCTGGCGGTGCGCAAACTTTCCCGCCAGAATCAAGGCACTATCCTCTGTCTTGTCGGACCACCCGGCGTAGGCAAGACCAGTCTCGTTAAGTCAATTGCGCGCAGCATGAACCGGCAATTCGCCCGTATCAGTTTGGGCGGCGTTAATGACGAGGCGGAGATTCGCGGGCACAGGCGCACATATATCGGAGCGATGCCGGGGCGGATTATTCAGGCGATAAAGACGTCAGGGACGAAAAATCCAGTCATTTTGCTGGACGAAATCGAAAAAATGACGCGCAGTTATATGGGCGATCCGACTGCGGCCATGCTGGAAGTTCTCGATCCGGATCAGAACGAAGAGTTCACCGATCACTATCTTGATGCACCATTTTCATTGGCGGAAGTAATGTTCGTGGCCACGGCCAACACGCTGGAAAACGTCCCCAGACCGCTCCACGACCGTCTTGAAGTCATTCATATCTCCGGCTATACCGAAGAAGAAAAGGTCGCTATCGCCGAGCAGCATGTCATTCCGAAAACGTTGGAAAAACACGGATTGACCAACAAGCAGCTCAAATTCGCCGAAGCGTCGCTCAGAAAAATTATTCAAGAATATACTCGCGAAGCCGGTGTGCGTGCGCTTGAGCGGAACATCGCCACAATCGCCAGAAAAGTGGTCACGCAGATAGTCAAAAACAAAAATGCTACTGTGAAGGTTGCACCGAATATGGTGCCGACCTATCTTGGACCGCCCAAAGTAGTTCGTGAAAATGAAGTTCGCGGTCCGCAAATAGGCATAGTGACAGGCTTGGCCTGGACTGAGATCGGGGGCGAAACGCTTTCGGTGGAAGTAAATATCATGCCGGGCAAGGGCAAATTGCAATTGACCGGACAATTGGGCGATGTCATGAAAGAGTCCGCTCATGCCGCTTTCAGTTATGTTCGCAGCCACGCAGCCAAGCTCAATCTGCCGGCCAATTTCCACGACGAAATAGATATCCACGTGCACATCCCGGAAGGAGCCATCCCCAAAGACGGACCTTCTGCCGGTATTGCTCTGGCTACCGCGCTTCTTTCCGCGGTTTCCAAACGCGCAGTGCGCTCCTCTCTGGCAATGACCGGTGAAATCACGCTCAGAGGGCGCGTTTTGCCAATCGGTGGGCTGAAAGAGAAAGTGCTTGCCGCTCTTCGTCAGGGTGTAAAAACGGTTCTTTTCCCGCGCGGAAATGAGAAAGACTTGCAGGACATTCCAGGCTATGTGCAGAAGCGTATAGAACTAGTTCCTGTTGGTCATTTGGATGAAGTCTTCAAAATCGCATTTGCCGACAAGTCCAAGAATCCGCCCGATGGAAAGTCTCGCGGCGTACAGAAGCTGGTTGCTAAGAGAGGCACCAAGCGCAGCGCTCAGTCGAGACGCAAATAAGGGTCTAAATTCGGGATAAGGAAACTGTTGGTTTTGCTTTCAGCAAGCCAAGAGAAAGCTTTTGATCGCCGGGAAAATTAGGCGTTTTCTTCAATCGCCCTTGCACCTTTGTGAACATTGCCTTACGCGGTTAGCCAAAAACGTCGAGAGCCGGGGGGGCTCCGGCCATGCTTGTCAATTACCGCAAGAATACTAAATATGGCGGGTTTCGACGTTTTAATTGATATGATCAAGCTGCTATTTGGGTACCTCAAGCCCCCTGGCTGCGCCTTTTGCCTGCCTCGGGTCGAGAGGATGTTCATCCTGCACGCTCACATAGGAGTTCTTCATGGTAATGACTGACACGACCAACAAAAATCTTTCCTATCTCGCTATGGACGACGAGTATGTCAATCCAGTATTAGCGCGCTCGGCAAGAATCGTAGCCCACAAAGCTAAGGGCTCCTACATCTACGACCGCAACGGTGACGCTTATCTCGACCTTTCCACCGGCATCGCCGTCAACAACGTCGG
>JADYYD010000193.1 GCA_020853845.1 Candidatus Melainabacteria bacterium | reverse complement strand
CTTCCGGATTTATCGGATGCATTTTGCAGAGAATTTTGCATACCTCAGGTTTCCAGTAAGGAGACTTCAGGGTAAACCCTAGAGCGAACGATTATCTCTTGACGCTATTCTGAATTTACTGACCGTTGGACTCGTAGCGTCCCGAGAAAGATTAACCAATCACCGACGGTTAGTTGCCGAAACAAATCAAAAGAGAGGATGAGCCGAAACGCACGTCCTCTCTTTAGTTTTTAGTTTAAAGCGCCTAGATGAATGCGACGACACGCGCCGGAGCGGCGCTGGTTCCGACAAGCAGAATCGGAAAGAAGGCCACTTTGAACCCATGGGGCGGCAGCTTCTCGAGATTAACCAACTGCTGGACAACATACACCTCGATGTCCCTATATGCGAAGTGGGCATCCCAGATATGCGATTTGTCTTTGCTTTCGTGATACTGCTCGACCATTTTCGCAAACGGTCTGTCCCAACCAAGAGCATCTGTGCCACCAATCTTGGCGCCGCACTCTGCAAGGTATAAGGCGGATTCTCTTACCATGCCAGGATAGTTGTAGCGCATTGGATCATCGAGAGCGAATTTGTCGTGGTCCGTGCGGATAAGGACGGCATCTCCCTCTTTTATTCGATACTGAACAGCCTCCAGCGCGCGTTTCAAATCATCGACCGTGATGGCGTCAGCCGTACCTTTTTTGTGCGTCATATCGAGAACGACGGCATCGCAATAAAGTTCATCCAGGGGAATCTGATCGATCGTTTTCGACGGGGCACCACCGCAGGTGCTGCCGTAATGCAATGGTGCATCCACATGCGTGCCCAGATGGCTGGATAAGGTAATCATCTCTTCAGCCCAGCCTTCTTCTTCCGGCAGATCTGTTTTCGGGCAGGAAAAAATCTCGCACATTATGTCGGCACCGCGATCGTTGCCTACAAAGTCGATCTCCGGAGAAATGATTCGAAAAAGCGGCGCCAGCGCAGGGGGGAAATTATTTCTATCGAGAGTGACGAGCGGTCTTGTTAAGTCGACTAATTTTGCCATTGCGTAATCCTGTTTATGCTTTGCTATTCCCACAGCCGGGGCTTGATTTTCGCACTCCTACACATTGAGAGTCAGCGGCGATTAATTAAGTTAGACTAGCTATTGGAATCTGTTAGATTTCCATGTCGCGGATTTTTCAATCAGCGCTTGACGTCTTTTCGGCACAATAGCTATGCAGCAACCCGGTACTTTTTCACTTAAACAAGCCCGCGCAATGTTGCCGCGGCTGAAAGAGCTTTTGTCCAAAGCAAACGATGAATTGGACTCGATAAGCATCAAGGTCATTGCCGCCAGCCAGGAGTGCGAGGCTGCCGAGGACGAGCTGGCCGGCGTTAAAACCAGTTCTTCCGCTGTTGCTGAACTCAAGCAGTTGCGCGACGCTCGAAAACGCTATGAAGAGACAATTGCTTGCCTGACGGCAGCTAAAAAAGAATACCTCGAGTGCTTCGAGCGCTGGATGATTGAAATCACCGACTACGGCGTAATCTTGCGCGACATACGTTCCGGACTTCTCGATTTCCCTGCTCGCAAAGGGGAAGTCGAATATTTCCTGTGCTGGCGTTTGGGCGAAAAGGACATCGATTTCTGGCATCTGGAAAATGACGGTTTTCAAGGGCGTCGCCCGTTGGCGGTTCTTGATGAGTATTTCTAAAAAACAATGTCATGAGATTCGTCGGAAGATCCGGAGGTTTATTCCGTCCTGGTATATCTGGATATTACATATTTGACGTATCCTGTAGGTTTTACGTGGCATATATAGATATGCTTTGAGAGCCGCGAACATGCCAGCCGATAAGACTCCGAAATCAATCAGCCTGGATGAACTGAAAGAGTTGGCGAACAGCGCCGACGCCGATGCTCGCTTTGCCAAAGACTTGCTGGCCAATATAACGGTCTGGCAGCAAATGCCTGACGGATCTCAAAAAGATGAATATGCAAAAAGGCAGCACATGACCGCTATGGGTGTGCTCGGCTGCACAATTAAAGAACTTGATTCTGCTTTGCGCAATCAAATGGAAAGCTCGTCAAAAGAGCACGTACACGGTGAGTCTCAAGACTCCTCGGGAAAGTCGGTCGCGCTCGGCCCGGCACCAGTCAAATCCGATATGGTCAACTCCAATATCGTCGAGACAAAGGCTGTTTTTTTGGAAACCGCTGATTTGCGCGCATTGCGCGAAGAAGATCTGGCTCAGGGCAAAAAAGGAGGACCGGCAGAACAATTTCTTGGTCTTCTCGACAATTTTCGCAAGATACTGAAACCAGGCAAAGAACAGGAAGCTGCCGTAAGGCGCGTGAAGCGAATGGCTCTTTCGCTTTTGTCGGTTCGTCTGCAAGAACTGCAAACTAAAAAAGGCACCACGGGCGATGCCAGGGAAGCCGGTCAATCGACGTCTACAAGTGATTCGGATTTGCAGTTCATTCTGGAATTGAAGCAAAAGTCTCGTGGTGAAAGTGCTCAGCACAAAGCACCGGCACAGTTTTATGAACGCCGCCAATCACTTGCCGAATGGGTGAAGGAGCTGAGCGAGCACGTTTCCAAACTGAATGACATTCATAAACCGGTAGATGTAAATGAAAAACATGAACAACCGGTCGGCTTGAATGCTGCGTTGAGTCGCGGCGCCTCGAACATCAAAGCAATTCTCCACACTGAAACTGAGATAAGAAAAGCTCTTGCGATGATGCCGGAGAAGGAAATCCGCGACTTGCTGTCCGGCGAACAGTATAAGCCGCTGGTCAACGACTTGCTCTACAATGTCAACATTTCATCGGCAACGCGACAAGCTGCCGCCGTTTTATTATCCCCGGGCTGGCAAAAATCATCCGAGTCGGTTCGTCAGCTCGCCATCATCGCCATCAAGGACAATAGTTTCGAACTATTGAAATCGACATGCAGATACTGCTCACCCGAAGTTCGCAACGGCTTTCGTCAGACCACCGAAGCAGCCCAGGCGCAAAAGACATTTTCTATGTACGGCAAGCACCTCAATGAAGTGCTTCTCTATGGTCGAGAATCTCTCACTACACAGCTAGGCACCGCCGAGGGCTTTGCATATGGCTGGTTCGGTCTGGCGAATAAAGAAGAAATCAAAAAATTTGTGGACAAAGCCTCACCAGAAGATCGCAGCCGTTATCTCTTGGGAGAAAAACTGAGCAACAAAAAAAATCTGGACACGGAAGAGAAGGTAGCTGTCAGTTTTTACAAAGAAGTCGATGCTGCGCTTCGTGCCGCCACCAATCCTGTTATCGACTCAAAGCAATATGATTTGTTGAGAAACAAGCTCATAGGCGGAGAGGATATTTATTCCGCCCTGCGTGAACTTCACAAAGACGAATATTTTGGGCTGATGCGTTCGAATGATATGAAGGGCATGCGCCGAGCCATCGAATTGCTCTCCTTGCGAGACTGGAACAACATGAGGGAGAATCCTCTGCGCTTCGCCGATTTGAGCGAGCGGCTCAAAAAATTTCTCAATTCGCAAGAACATCGAGAAATCATCGGCATGCTGAAGGCTAAGATCGGAACCAAGGGCGATGGATTGACATATGAGGAATCGCAAAAGCGCGGGCGAGTTCCATTCGAGATCGCTATCCTTGCCGCCGATCCGGAAAGTTGGAATGCTGTTTGGAATACACAGAATCCAAACCAGTATGAGAAGCTGCAATCTATTTTGCAGATGTCTCAGTTGGAAGTTAATTCATATTTGAAGGATCGAGGCACTCCCAGGTATCTCGACACTCTTGTCGAAGCACAACTGACTGATGATGCAAAACTTGTTGCTGAGCGTACTTTGCGACATGCTTTGCAAACAGGAAAAATGGAGACTGACGAGATCAGCAAAACCCTCCTCTCGCGACTCAGCGGCGAGTCGCTTAAAGAGCAGCTCCAGTGCTTCGAGTCTATTTTGGCTCGCCCTGGCGTGATGTCGCGATTGCGAACTCCGCAAGATGCGGAGACATCCAAGATACGTGCCTGTCTGGATCAGATTGTGCGGGATTTCGTGGAAGCGACTCGTCGCCTTGATTTCAATGTAGGCAAAATCGGGCGTGCCACTCCTGAAGATTACAGCAGAAAGATTTTTGAGACAGGCACGATTCCGATTGATTTGAAAATTTTGCTGAAACCTGGAAGTTCGTTGTCTTTGCATGAGTTGTATAGGCTCTCCGCTGACGAAAAAGCAGCTTTGATTGAAGACAAGAACGCCGGAGGCAATCTGCCCCTGCAAGAGGCGGTCTTCAAGTCGCAAGAGCAGAAGGAATTTGTTCGTTTCCTCTTCAATACCGGTAAAAAAGAGCCGACTGACAGCGAACGCATTCGTGCTGCAGTTTTAGGTTTGGCGGAAGACAAAGGAAAGTTGCTTCTGCGCCTTTCTGCAATGAATCAGAATGAATTGAGAAGAACCGCGAAGATCTACAAAGAGGAATTTAACGCCTCACTTCCTCATGATTTGCTGGTTGGCGCTTCCGGAAGGCAACGCCTTCAAGCTCGCGAGTTGTGGAATGAGGAGCTGTCGCTGAAGCCCATACCTAAGGGCGTGCATAAGGCACTGGACGCGCTCAGCGAGTTTTGCAAACAGCAGAGAGCGGAAATTAGCGAATTGGCGCAGAGTGAGCAGGAGTTTTTTGAGGAACTTTGTTTCAACTATGCTT
>JADYYD010000192.1 GCA_020853845.1 Candidatus Melainabacteria bacterium | reverse complement strand
TTCGATCGCATGGTGAATGTTTTTCCGGTCGCTTCATTCCACAACCGTGTTTCTTGCACGATTTTGCCGCCGCTTTCGACAATCTGTGTTTGTCTTTCGACTTCCGACTGAATCGCGCGTTGAACGGCGCGGAAGCTGTTCATGTTTTTTATTTCGGTGCGCGTTCCGAGTTCCGCGGAACCAGCGGGTTTGATGGAAACGTTTGCATCGCATCGGAAGCTCCCTTCTTCGAGGTTGCCGTCGCAAACATCTACATAACGCAAAATCGTGCGCAACTCGGTGAGATATTCTCGCGCTTCGTCGGCTGACGTAATGTCAGGCTCGCTGACGATTTCCAAAAGGGGAACACCGGCGCGATTGTAGTCCGGACATGAATGTGTGGAGCCATGCAAGCCTTCTGCGCCTGCGTGAACGAGCTTGCCTGCATCTTCTTCTAAGTGCGCGCGCGTGATGCGCACCTTTTTACCCTTGACTGTGAGGTGACCTTTTTTGCAGATCGGTTTGTCGTATTGCGAGATTTGATAACCTTTGGGAAGGTCCGGATAGAAATAGTTTTTGCGATCGAATTTGGAAGTCTCTGAAATTTCGCAATTGAGAGAAAGACCTGCGCGAATGGCAAGCTCGACTGCGCGTTTGTTTAAAACCGGCAGCACGCCAGGCATTCCAAGGCAAATCGGACAGACCTGATCGTTTGGTCCTTGGCCAAACTCAGTTGGGCAGCCGCAAAATATCTTGGTTTTCGTCTTCAGTTGGGCGTGTACTTCCAGCCCAATAACTGTGTCGTATTTCATCACTTATTCCAGTCGGTCGATTGTTCGCCGGGAGCATTCCCGGGAACGGGTGCTGAGTTCGAAGGTGCTGTATTCGAGGGCTCCGCCTTCGGCGCTTCCGGCACCGGCTCTGCTTTGGGAGCTTCGGTGGTCGTTTTTTCGATGGTCGTCTTCTTGGTCTCGCCGCCTTTTGTTTCGGTTTTCTCTTCCTTCACTTTCGTTTCTTTGATTTTGCCGGGCGAGCCGAACATCAAATGGAAGAGCGGGCTGCGCTTGTTGAGCACTTGATTGAGCTGTTTGGCGACAGTGTCGACATGGTTGGCGGCCTTCTTAACAGAAGCCATCGTGGAAGTTGCATCGTTGCCGAAATTCGTTTCCGTCACGAGCTTATTGGCTTTTACCACGGCTTCGCGGGCGTCTTGCGTGATCTGCTTCAGATCGCTGCGCAGCCCCTGGTCGCCGACCAGCTTGTCGACTTGACGCATCGAGGCGGCGACGCTTTCGGTCGACGTGCTGAGCTTCGTCATCATCGCCAGCATGTCATCGCGCAGCGGCTTGTCTTGCAAGGTGTTGCTCAATTGTCCGATGGCGCTTTTTATCGACTCGGACGTTTCCTTCGCCAATTGAGCTGTTTCTTTCAAATCGGTAGTCAGCGCCGGATTGTCGAGGATCTTCTTCATCCTGCCTGATACGCCTCTGACGTCTTTGAGCGTGGTCGTGCCTTCGTCAAAGAAGCGGGTGGCGCTCGCAGACGTATTGCCGAATCTGTCGGACGTGCCTTTCAAACTGTCGGTGACGGAGGACAATTTTTCCATATTCTTGTCCATCTTCTCGGCTGCAGATTGAATGCTGGACATGGTTGTGCCGGATTTCTCCAGGGCGTTCTTCAATCCTTCTCTCGATTTCTTCGATGCAATATCGTCGGTGAAACTGCTGAAGTTCGTCGCGATCTTGTTTAAATAAAGCTCGGTGCGGACCGGGTTTTCACCTTCGACAATTGATTCTGCTGGTATCACTGCCGGTGCAGGTTCGCCTTCTTTCACTTCCGGCAAATTGATTTCCACGTATTTGGCGCCGACCAGACCAAGGGTTTGAATCGTAATCTTCGAGCCCTCTGTGACCGGCACATTGGTGGTCGTGATCTTCAGTTTGGCAATGACTTCGTTCTTGCCTTTGAGATCGATTTTTTCAACGACACCGACGCGGACGCCATTAAGATTTACCGGCGCATTGTTGGCGAGACCGGCGACATCAGCGAATCTCACGCCGAAGCGTTGAGGCGGCTCGGTGGAAAACGACTTCAGCCAACTCCAACCGGAGGCAAGCAAAACAAATGCCAGAGCCGCAAAAAAGCCTACTCGCCATTCGTATTGAATGGACTCCTCGGGCTTCTTTTGGATGGGTGTTGAGTTCAATTGCTTCGACCTGTCTTTAGCTTCCTTCGTCTTGGGTTCAAATGTTGCTGTCAAGCAGAGGTCCCTCCCGCTTCGCATGGGCAAACTGTTGAATGTATGGATTAGTGGATACCAGCGCCTCATCGGGCGGGCCCTCCCACTCTATGCGCCCGTCGTGCATGAGCAGCACGCGATCGGCGGTGCGCGTCCAGGTCGAAAGCTGGTGCGTTACGACAATCGATGCGGCATTGAGCCGGTCTTCGAGCTCGTTCATATAGTCTTCAATGACGGTGGAAATGACCGGATCGAGCCCGGTTGTCGGTTCATCGTAGAAAATAATTTTGGGATCGTTGACGATGGCGCGCGCAAAACTCGTCCGCTTTTGCTGACCGCCGGAAAGCTGCGTCGGGTACTTGTTCTCGAAGCCGTTTAACCCGACCAGTTCGAGCTTCTCCGCAATGATTCTGTCCTCTTCCTTTTTGCTCAACTTGCGCCTGCGCAGCGCGACGGCAAGGTTTTCCTTCACTGTATAAGAATTCAAAAGCGCGGAGCTTTGAAAAACAAGCCCGACTTCATTCGAGTGCATTTGAATCGAACCCGCGTCAGGCTCGAGCAAACCGCACAAAATCTTGAGTATGGTTGACTTTCCGCAACCGGATTTGCCGACCAATCCCAGAATCTCGCCGGGATAAACATTGAAAGAAATGCCTTTCAAAATCGGCCTGTCGCCGAATGTTTTGTAGACGTTGTTGACCTCGACCATTGGTTTGATCGAGCCGTCTGTTTTCGGAGCTTGTTTTTGCCTTACCATCTGCAATTCAATCACCTCGGAGCGTATGTCACAGCGGTGATGACGTAGTTGAAGACGAAGAGCATGGTCATCGTCCAAACTATTGTTCGCGTTGTTGCGATACCGACATCTTCCGCGCCGCCTCTGGTTCTAAGTCCAATGGCGCACGAGATGACTATGATAAGCATTGCGTTCGTCCACGCCTTCAAAAAGTGCGTGCCGAAATCGCGGTCGAGAATTGTTTGTTTAACCGAATCGAGAAACGTTGCTGCAGGCACGTTTGCGGCGGTGTTGGCTATATAAATTCCAGCCACCAGTCCCATCGCCATCGCGTAAACCGTAAGGGCGGGCATCATCAGCATCGCCGCCATAAAGCGCGGCACCACGAGGAATTGCACGGGATCGACGCGCATGACTTTCAGCGCATCAATTTGCTCGGTAATCATCATGGTCGTGAGTTCGGCGGCGACGGACGAGCCGACGCGCCCGGCCACCATAATTCCGGCTGTGATGGGACCGATTTCGCGAACCAACGCCAGGGAAACAACCCCGCCGATGGCGGTGTCGGCGCCGAAAAGCACGAGTTCGCGCGAGATTTGCAGCGACATGGCAAATCCGGTGAAAAGCGCCGTGAGCGAAACCACGATGCAAGATTCGACGCCGATTTTGTAGCTCTGGCGCCAGGTTTCTTTCCAATCTATTTCGCCGCGAACAATGTACTTAAGCGTGTGAAACAGAAGAATGATGCACTGCCCGAGCAACTGACAGGCCTTACCGAATGGAACGGCAACGATGTCGAGTGTGCGTAGTAAGCTGTTGGGCGAGCGAACTGATGAAACCATAACCCACACATTTTAGCGGCTGACGGGCTTTTGAACATGTGAAGCGCTTCCAAAAATTTGACGCGGCCCACAGTCGATAAACAGGGAAGACGCCCGAAACGCCCGCAGGTTCCGTGATTTTGGACTCATAATCACGCCGAACCAACAGTTTGAAATCTGTTGGTTGAAACACTTGGCTTCCTGTGCGGTTCTTGGCGTCCCAGGCTTTTGTAGCCCGTTGGATATACAGATGAATTCGGGCGACCCCCAAAAATAGCGGTTAGTATTGGGGAATAAAGCAATAAGTTCATCAGAGGAAAACGAATGTCT
>JADYYD010000191.1 GCA_020853845.1 Candidatus Melainabacteria bacterium | reverse complement strand
TCGACGGGCACCACCAATAGTACCAGTGAGTCGTTCTCCGGCATTCGCGAGCACAGCCAGGAAGGAAAGCTGGAAAACGTAATCATATGCAGTGACGGCACTATGAAAAACTCGGTCTGGAGCGTTTCCTGGTCGCCGGAGCGCAAGCTTTTCTATTGCGTTGTGCATGATGTTTCAGAACTGCGTGCTATCGAAAAATTGAAACAGCACTTTCTTTCCGTTGCCAGTCACGACCTGCGTGCTCCGCTTACATCCGTAACGTTGAACGTTTCAATAGTCACGGAATCGCTTGCCGACAAATTGACGCCGCAAGCAACTCGAGAACTGGAAAGAGTGCAAATCAGTGCTCAAAGACTGAGTTCGCTGGTCAATGAGCTGCTTGAATTGGACAAGTTGGAAGCCGGCAAGCTGGGTCTGGAGCTAGGCAATATAGAACTTGCCGATGCTTGCGAAGCGGCTAAATCGTTGTTGTTCGGTCTGGCCCGGCAGTCCAATGTGCGGATTGTCGGTCCGTCCGGCGATGCCGTCGTCAGAGCCGAAGAGAAGCGGCTGGTGCAAATCATCAGCAATCTGCTCTCCAATGCCATCAAATTTTCTCCCGAGGGCGGTCGGGTCACTTTGGCTATTGCATCTGACGAAGACCAGGCAGAATTGCGGGTCATCGATGAAGGTCCCGGTATCGAAGCGAGCGACTGCGCCACGATTTTTGAAAAATTCAATCAGGCTCGCAATTCCGCAGCAGCCAAAGTAAAAGGTACAGGGTTGGGGCTGGCCGTTGTTAAAGCCCTTGTAGACTCGCACGGCGGTGAAGTGGGTGTGTCGAGCGAGCTCTCTAAGGGCAGCACTTTTTGGGTCAAACTGCCGCTTGCAAAGCCCAATTCGGCGGGAGAGGCATAATGCAATTTTCTCTCACACTTAAAGCACGCAGTGTCATCCTGACAGGTTTGCTGCTGGCCGTGCAGATTGGCTTTATTCTCGCGCTGTCTCAAGTTCTTAGAATTTCACAGGACAGCATCGAAAAGCAGTGGCGTTCTGAAAACATAATCCGTCTGGTTTTGATGCTCAACCGTTCGTACTCCAGTCTTATCGCCTACTCGCATACCCCTGTCGAATTCAGAGATTATCTGGGTGTCGACCCGTATGTCGAACTGTCGCGCGCGAACAATGCGATTAAAATTTTGGGACAATTGGTCGATGACGACCCTCAGAAGCAAGTGCCGGTCAGGCGTATAATTGCGACCGGCAAAGAGATGATCGGCATGCTCAATCATGGTTTGGATAACCAGGCACAAGCTAAGGGGCAGCCTCTGAACTTTGCCATGCCCGTATCTTTCAGAGCGCTTATTAACAAGCTTGGAGCGGATTTTTTCAATTCGATCGAAGAATTGATGGACCTGGAAAGAAGGTCACGCGCAGGTGATGATGCAATTCAAGCAAGTTTTTCAACCGTAACCGCAACACTGGTTATCGCCGTTTTGGTCAGCATAGGAATGGCTGTTTTCCTGGGCTTCGCCTATGCTCTTTCGATTCGCCGTCCGCTGCGGCACTTGAGCGAGAATGCGCGGCTTCTTTCCTCGCAAAAGCCGTTGTTGCCCCAGCTTTCGCAAGTCGATGAGTTCGGGCGATTGGATACGATTTTGCATGCGACGGCTCGAGAAATCGAAAGAACACTCGAGCAGGAGCGAGACACCATCGCTAATGCCGCGGACTTGATTTGCGCTCTGGACGCGGATGGCAATTTCCTCAGCGTCAATTCATTTGCACAACGCATGCTTGGTATTGAGCCCGAGGCCTTTATCGGCATGAATTTGCATGATCTCGCTGTTGCTGAGGAGAGTTTGCTTGCCGATGAACAAGTTAGGGCGGCGGTCAATTCACCTGCTGTGAGCCAGTTCGAGCTGAAGTTGAGAACCTTGCCGACCATAACCTCGGCGGGTGGAATCATAGTTACTCTCTGGTCTTGCTTATGGTCTGATGCCGAACGCAAGCTGTTTTGCGTCGTGCGGGACATCACGGAAGAAAAGAGAATCGAGCAGTTGAAGCAGGATTTCGCAGATATGATCAGTCACGACCTGCGCAGTCCACTTATGGCGATGGGCAATTCCCTGACCCTGCTCAAGGCAGGTGTCACGGGCGAGTTGCCTGAAGAGGCACGCAGAAGAATTGAAACTTCCAGCCGCAATGTCGAAAAATTGATCGTGTTGGTCAACGATTTGCTGGACTTTCAGAAGCTAAAAGCGGGCAAAATGGATTTGGTGCTGGAGCCGGTCGCTCTTCAGTCCGTAGTTCGGGATGCAGCCGGACTTGTGGAAGAAGCCGCGCTCGACAAGAAAGTAGTTCTCGATTTGCCGGACGGGGAAACGCTTATTCGCTGTGATAGAAACAAGCTGATGCAGACGGCAGTAAATCTCATCTCCAATGCCATCAAATTTAGTGGCGACGGAGGCAGAGTTACTGTGAAAGTGGAAGCAGGCAACGACGGCAAGGCCGGCAAGTCCGGTAAGGTTCTCTTTTCCGTTGCTGATACCGGGCCTGGCGTCGCGCAAGAATTTCAGCAAAGAATTTTCGAGCCCTTCGAGCAAGCGCCGTCCGGAAAAAAGAGCGAAGGAACCGGCTTGGGCCTGGCAATCTGCAAGCTGGTGGTGGAATCCCACGGCGGTTTCATCAAAGTTGACAATCTCACCGATGAGCAGGGGAAAATTGTGGGCAGCATTTTTACAGTCGAGCTGCCTGTCTCTCCTGGTGAGCGCGATAAAAACGAGCATGAGGCAGTGGCATAGCTCATGTTTTCGCGATTGAATGCAAGTCAAAAGGGCTTGATACTCATTCTTGTGCCGGTTGTCTTTCAACTGATTTTCATTGCTGCCATCAATATTCCTGCCGAGCGCTTTGCGCACGATCTCAAGTCGATGCGCGTGGGAAAACGAATTCTTTTCGCCCTGCAAGAAAATGAAATTGATATTTCGAAAATGATCTGGGTGCTTATGGTTTCCGGGCCGGAAGAGAGCATGCGCTATTTGGTCGCCTACCACGATAAGGTTCAAAACGAGCGCAAGTGGGAAGACGTCTATCAGCAGACCGATCCCGAAGTGATTCAAATTGCCGGGGAAGGAAGAAAGATCTGGCAGCAAATGCAATACTGCTGGATGAACCCAACATCGGGCTCGCCGAGTGAAATGTTCCTGGACGGATCTTTTCAATCTGCCAAAAATTCCTTCAGGCTTTATAGAGACCAGCGAGCGCTAATGCGAAAGATTCTGGCGCTCGAGCACCGCAAGGTCGCGCAGCAACCCGAGGAGATCGCTGGTTTGCGGGCGTCCATGGTGATCTTCCTCTGGTCCGGTTTTATCCTGAGCTGTCTTGTTTCCCTTGCGCTCATGGTGTTTTTCAACAAAAACATTGTCGATAGGCTCAATATCATTGCTGAGAAAGCGCGTTTGCTCGCCTTTGGCAAACTCGTGAAGCCTGAAGACAAAGGAACAGATGAGATCGCGGACCTGGAGAAAACCATTGCCGCGGCATCTGTAAAACTTGCCGAGGCCCGCAAGCGGCAAGCGGTGATTTTGGACAATTCCGCAGACGTCATCTGCTCGCTCGACGGTAAACTGAAGTTTTCCGCCGTCGGTGAATCAGCCGGCTTGCTCTGGGGATTTTCCGCCGAACAATTGTTGGGCAAGTCCGTGCTCGCATTGCTCAGCCCTGATACCGTAGATAGTACCAGTGCCGCACTCGAGCGCATCGCTCAATCCACTGGAGAAGGACAGGTGGAGAACGTAGTCAAATGTTCGGACGGCAGTTTGAGAAACTCAATTTGGACTGTATTTTGGTCCAATGAAAAACGTGCATTTTTTTGCGTAGTGCATGATGTTACTGCCTTGCGCAACGTCGAGAAGTTGAAGCAACACTTCATTTCGGTTGCCAGTCACGACCTGCGAGCACCTCTGACGTCCGTCACGCTCAATGTTTCCATTCTCACCGAGTCCATGGCCAACGAATTGCCTTCCGGTGTGATGCAAGAACTCGGTCGTGTTTTGACCAGCGCGCAGCGCCTCACGGGGCTTGTTAATGAGCTTTTGGAGCTGGACAAGCTGGAAGCCGGAAAATTGAGCGTCGAGCTTAGCCGCGTGCTTGCATCGGACGCGTGCGAAGCCTCGAGAGATATGCTTTTCGGCATGGCGCAGCAGGCGCAAGTGACAATCACGGGACCGGTCGGAGACGCTTTCGTGATGGCAGAGGAAAAGCGGCTTGTGCAGATGATTTCCAACTTGCTGTCTAATGCAATCAAATTTTCTCCGGCTGGAGGAAAAATCGAACTTTCTATAAAGCCGATCAAGCCTTTCGCGCTGATCAGCGTGAAGGATGAAGGCTGCGGCATGACCGCGCAAGAATGCGCATCTATTTTCGAGAAATTTTCCCAGGCCGGTTCGGCGAAGTCTACAGCGGTAAAGGGAACGGGACTGGGGCTTGCCGTAGTGAAAGCGCTTGTTGAGGCGCACGGCGGGCGCATTGAGGTGACAAGCGAGGTCGGCAAAGGCAGTACGTTCACGCTTTATGTGCCGCTGGCGGCAGGGACCGCGGAGGTGCAAGCATGATGCGCCTGAAGGTCAATATTTTCTCTCGCGGTCTTATCTTGATGTCGCTGCCGATCATCGGACAATTGATTTTCATTGTTGTGATTGCGTCCGCAATGCAACAGGCGCAGAGCAATCTGGAAAAGCAGTGGCGCGAAGAGAATCTCCTGCGCTCCGCTTTCAGCCTGTGCAGAAGCGTGTCGGATGTGCTCATGTATCTGCAGTTGCACCCTTACTTTCGCAAGATGATCGGACTGGATGTAAGCGCCGCTTCGCTGGAGATGGCAAAGAAAGAGAGCCGAAATCTCCAGAATCTGTCATCCGAAGACCCGGAAAAACGCCAAGCTGTCAACAAACTCACGCAGTCCAGCAACTATATGCTCGAAGTTCTGGAGCGCATGTTTGCGTCCTCCACGACGGTTCCTATCGCTCCATGGGGAACAGGCGCAGGCACGACTGTCTATCGAAGCGGGTTGAAGAGCAACGGGCAATACTTTTATGACGCAGTCGAAGATATCGTCAAAGTGGTGAAAAGCAAAGACAAGGAAGCGGAGCGTTTTGTAAATTCGTTCTCAAATATTCACGCGAACCTGTTGTTGCTCTCCTCCGTGAGTATTCTGCTGGCACTAATCTCAGGCTATGTTTACATAATTTCTATCAGGCGTCCGCTCAAACATTTGAGCAGCAATGGACAGTTGCTTGCCCAGCAGCGCCCGCTTTTGCCGGTCCTGGCGACTGGGGACGAATTCTCTAGAATTGATGCGCTGCTGCACTCGGCGGCGCAGGAAATCGAGAACTTGCGCGTGAAAGAAAAAGAGGTGATCGAGAACGCGCAAGACCTTATCTGCACGATCGATGGGGATGGAATTTTTGTGGATGTCAATCCTTACGTGTCGAAGATGCTCGGCTACGAGCCGGATTTCATCATCACGAAGCCCGTCGGCCAATATGCGATTGATGAAGAGAAAGCGCTGGTTGAAGAACATTTACACGCTTTTGTCGGTGCGGATTTCGTCAATCAATTCGAATTGAAAATGCAGCACATGAACGGGCAGGTGGTTGAAACGCGCTGGTCGTGCTTGTGGTCGAATGCCGCGAAAATGCTGTTCTGCGTGGTCAGGGACGTCACTGAAGAGAAGCGCGTCGAGCAGTTGAAGCAGGACTTCACCGACATGATCAGCCACGATTTGCGCAGTCCACTTATGGCGATGGGTAATTCGCTTACGCTCATCAAGTCGGGAGTGAAGGGAGCTGTGCCGGAAGCCGCATTGAAGCGCGTTGAAACATCGGCGCGCAACGTCGAGAGATTGATTGTTCTGGTCAACGATCTGCTCGACTTTCAAAAACTCAAAGCCGGCAAGATGGAACTGACGCTCGAAAGTGCGACCCTGGAATCTGTCATTGGCGAGGCGGTAGAACTGGTTGTTGAAGCAGCCCGCGACAAGAATGTGGAAATTGCCGTCACGCCAGGCGAAACGGTTTTGAATTGCGACCGCACAAAGCTAATGCAAGTGGTGGTGAACTTGCTGTCAAATGCCATCAAGTTTAGTGGCACGGGCGGGAGGGTCTCAGTAAAGGTTCGTCGAGAGCCGGGGCGGGTTATTCTTACGGTGGCCGATACCGGACCCGGCATAAAACCGGAGTTTTTGGATCGCATTTTCGAGCCGTTCGAACAGGCGCCTTCGGAGAAAAAGAAAGAAGGAACAGGCCTCGGGCTGGCGATTTGCAAGCTGGTGGTGGAGGCACATGGCGGATCTGTTAGAGCCGAAAATCGCGATGACGGCGTCACCGGATGCATTTTTACAGTCGAGCTTCAGTAGAACAAGTTGGTCGATTTTATAGCATCTTTATGCCGCTGTTATCCGGGCATGTTGTGCATCTGGTTTTCTTGAAACAGCAAACCAGTTTCAGCTCAGCTACCAGCACAAATCTCTGCGAGGCTCTTTTGCTGGTAGATTCAGAGTTGTCCTCTGCAAACTATTGTTTTTGCCATTTCAGAAACGCAGGATTGAAAGTCTAAACACTCATCGCGCATTTCTTTTCGAACGCCGAATCTCAATCACATACTGCCAAGTAAGCGCTGATTATGTTTGCCCGAGCAATCCGGATGGACACGCTGTCTAAAGGATTTGCCTCCAAGACAGCTCTTCCTGGGTAACATCAATCGCGCTAATGAGTGCAAGCCGCTTTTGTCCACCGGCATCAAGATTCGCCAGGCGAATCAGAAAGAGAGTCACCAATGTACGTCGTGCTCATCTGCACCTTCGTGTGCATGCTTGTCTGGATTTACCTGCTAACCGAGGATGGCTTGAACGCACCTGTCCTGGCGGCAGTCGTGCTCATGGGCTCAGGCGCTCTTGCCGGCGCTCTCATTGCATTCGTTTTGCAATGCTACTTGGTGCCGACGGTAACGTTGCAGCATCAACCAGTCGAATTGGTAGCCGTTCAGGCAAGCGATGCGCTGGACACAAGCCATATTCGTGGCGCCATACCTGCACTCGGTGCCGATCGTTCGCACTTGGGCATTCGCAGCCTCGATGGAAGCATTTCTCCGGTGCCGGTTTCGGCGGGCACTCCCGTTCGCATCATTGAAGATTCCGCGCTTGGTCACAAAGGGCTCTGGGTTCTGACAACGAACGTGACCGACACGGCTTCACCCTGGTTTCCCTGGGTCGGCATAGTCTGCAGAGTGAAGGTCGTAAAGCACGAATTTAGCGTGCCGGTTGGAAAGTCAGTCTACATCGTCGTGCAGTGAACCGTCGCTCTCTGGTGAGAGGGGAGGCAATGAGATTGCTTGCCCCCTCACTAGAGTCGATGAGCCGAGGTCGTGCAGCCTGTCCGCTTTTCGT
>JADYYD010000190.1 GCA_020853845.1 Candidatus Melainabacteria bacterium | reverse complement strand
GTTTGAGTTATTCTAGACAATAATCGCAATCAGAACCGTTTCTTAATAGAGAACTCGATCGAGAGAATTTATCAGATGAAAGTCCCAAGAGCCGCCCTATTATTCGCCTCGGCTGCATTGCTCGCGAGTCTTGCCGCTCCATGGTCTTTGAGCGCGATAGCATCCGACTGGGAAGAGGAAGCTCCGAAGCAGCCGACTGCCGCGCCTCAGCCCGCCGAGGCGCCTCCGGAACTGGAACAGCCGCGCAAGAAGAAAAAGAAAGTTGTCTTGCCTGGCCGCATTGAGGCAAATGATGCTGATTTGAACTCCTTGAAAGGGCGTACAGGCACCTCAGACGACACCTTAAGGGGCGGAGCCAACGACAATGCGCTGCAAGGCGGCGCACAGGACGAGGGCGGCGGCGACTTGACACCGATGCAGCCGCGCAGCGGCAAGCCTCTATTGCAAGGTTCGGCCATGCAGTCCGATTACGGCCCTGCCGGCGACCCTGATATGGACGACCAGGAATTGCAGGTCGAATGGGATAAATGGCGCAATAAATTTCTCTGGGCAGTGCAGTCGGGCGTGCAAGAGGCTCTCAACAACCCGGACGACGTCGATTTGCGCTTCGATCCTCGCAGAGGCATGGTGGTAGTGCGTTTCCCGCTCGGCACCACAGCCTGGTTTCACTGCAAAATTTCAGCAGATCGGCACATTGTCAGTGCAAAGATCAAGCAATCTTCAGGGTTTCCCAATTTCGACCAGGCTGTTCTCAACTCGATTAATCACCTGGAAGGCTCATCCTATTTGCGTTTCCCCCGACGTTCGCAGAGACAGTTTGTTACTCAAACTGCCGGGATAAAAACCTCAGACAGCCCGGACAGACAGTATTTCAAGTTCGGGGATGTTGAGCGCTACCGCGTGCCCGGGCAATAACGCCGATGACCAATTGCTCGCTTGTCCGGCGCGAACAGCGAATACCAATCAAATAAATAGAAAAATTTGGCACAGGAGGGAATCGAACCCTCGACCTGGCGGTTATGAGTCGCCCGCTCTAGCCGACTGAGCTACCGTGCCACGTATTGCTCCGAACTCTGATTATGCAAAGAAATCATATTGAGTGTCAAGGACGACCGTCCAAGGTTTGCCTTTCGAAGCCCTCCTTCTCTCTTGGGAATTCCGGGGAATAAAGAGGATACAAACAGTATTAATGGAGAGCCTCAGGCATGTTGTTCGTGTTCGAAATATTGTTCCTGGTCGTAATGGGGATTATCGCAATCGTTACGATCGTTACCGTCGGACGGCCTCTTGCCATTGCCTACGCGGACAAAATGAAGGCTAAGAATTTGGAATTGGATACCGAAAGGGTGGAAATGCGCATAGCAGCCCTGGAAGAAGAAACTCGCGAGCTGAAAAGGCAACTTTTATCTATACAGGAATCGTCTGAATTCAATGACCGATTGCTCGAGAAGGGCAAGGGTTGAAGCATAGCCGTCAAGGCAAGAAATAAAAATCGGCGTTGGAACTCCACGCATCAATTTGCGTCCCACTGCTACACGCAAGCAAGAGCAAATTGCAAGGAGGCAACAAATGGCAGAGTGTATGACAGATAAGGATTCCGCGTACTGCTACATGACGGAAGAAGAACTCAAAGAAGCGAAGATGAATCGCGTAGCCCGATTGACGGTAGTTGCAGCTGCGTCTGCATTGCTTTTCTCGTTTGTCGCGATTTCCAACCTGAACTATGACGTCCACAAAACTTTGAACAACAAAGTTGCTTATGTTGAGCACAGAGTCAATGACGTTGCTCCCGAGTTCAAAGAAAAAGTAAGAATCGAGAACACATATTAAGCTGAATGAAAGCACAAACAGTTGTATGAAAGGCGGACTAATCCGCCTTTTTTACTGCCGATTTTCTAGTTGGATTTCGTCTCAGTGAGCGGGTTTTCCAGGACCGGTGGTTTCTCTCTGGTCGACGTATCCTTCGTCACTTCCATCGACTTGATGATGAAATTCGGGCAGACCAGATGTGTGTAATTTTCAGCAGCGCGTCCCATTAAAATGGGCTGTTCTTCATTGCCGATCATGTCGAAGTCTTTGAGAATACGCATAGTTACCGGCTCAAACCGCGCGCCACGCACCATCTCTTCCTTTCCGCTATCGACCCAGTGTTTAACCAAAATGATTGGTCTGGGCAAAACAGACGAACTATCAGAACTCACGACAGAAGAGCTTGTTGAATCCGGCATCTGCAACATTGGTGCGGCATTGGGATCGAGCAAACGGCGCGCAATCAGGAAATATGGCAGGTCGGCATCTTTCGCCAATTCTTTTCCGCGTGCCAACAAATCTTGGTTCGAATATTTACTGTCGGATGTGATGAAAACGACACTGCTTGATCCGTAATAACCATTCGAATGACCGTTCGAATGATCGCTGAACTTCGTCGGGGAGCGGTCGGTGCAAAGGGCTTTCAAAACGCCCTTATCTACAAGGACAACCCGCTTTGCTTTGACCCCTTGGATGTCGAAATTATAACCGCCGAAAATCCGCGACCCTTTGTACTCTCGAATGAACGGATCATCGACGATAGTCAACGAACGTGGAAGAATTTTTTTGCCGATTTTTTCGGCCAAAGGATTGTTGCGCATAGATATTGAATCAGCAGACAAAGATTCCGGCTGCGAAGCCAGCTTGTCGCAAACGATCTCTTCCATAAACTCCGCGGCCGCCTGGCCTTCGAACAACACCGGACCGTCGTAGTCTTCGATGACAGGCAGAGATTGCAGCAGCATCAATCGAGCCGCCAGATCGCGCGCTTTGCGCTCCATCTCCTCGAATGGCGGCAATTCATTTTCTTTGAAGCCGGTCATCACTTCCATATCTTTGATGCGCTCACCATCTTTTGCCTGAGTGCTGGCAGCAATTGTGAGCAGCCAGTCTTCGGTGGGATCGACAAGACGCACCCCCTCACTGCTTACAAACGACCGGTTGCAAACGCTGGTTTTGAAGTTGACCAGGGAAAGCTGAATATGCGGATACTCGCGAAAAATCGCCGACAGCTTTCTCACGCGATCGGACCAGGCTTTTTCGTCAACCTCTAATGTGATCGGCTTGCCAATGCTGACGTCCGGCTCTTCCTTTGTGAAATCGTTGTACTTATTGTCTATATTGTTGCGCTTGAAGTGCGCCTTTTTCTCTTCGAGCAACTCGACGGCGCTTTTGTAATCCGTGTCGGTCGTCAACCAGATCTTTCTTCGAATGGCATCATAATTGTTGTCTATTGTCAGCCCGGAACTGCCGGTGGTGCCAGGCGCATCGCCGTAAAATTTGGAGTTGTCGAATTCATAAGTGCCGACGCGAACGGTTGGTTCGAGCGTCCGCCAGTGGGTGTGGCTGCGTCCAGTGAGATAGCCGAGCGACGCGGCTACTTCGAATCTTTCGGTTTCCGATGAGTCGTAGCTGATGTAGTATGGCTGTGAATGCCCATCAAGTCGCAGTCGCTTCAGCGAGCGGTCCATCTCATCCGCCATCGCCTTCATGACCGTTTCTTCAACAGTGAGCGCGGCGCATGGCTGGGGGATGGCCAAAGCCATTGATTGCAACACCATCAGCGGTGCCACTAAAAATATTGATAATCGTTTGGTTAAAACTTGTTTGGTGAAAAAACACTTTCTGCCCATGGCTATCTTTTCACCCCGTTGTGCCGGGACTCATGCAATGGATCGGGCAGCAGCGGCGGCTTGTTATGCGACTTTGCCTGGCGGGCCACTTCGATAGTTTTAACAAGCAGGCTAGGTGAAGAAGCCGAAACCGGAATCCAACCAGACTCAGCCCCGCATACGCCGTTGAATGTTTGCACATCCGTGCCTGCCTTAAGAATAAGTTCGAGCGATGCCAGCGGGGTACCGACGATATCCACACCGCGCAGAAGTTCATCAGGGCGCCCGTCCGGATAGACTTTCGTCACTTTAAGAGGATACAGGTTGTAAATCTGCGGATCGGAGGAGCGAGTCAAAGTAGAACCGCCCTCGATATCATCGAAAATCAACCCGTAAGGTTTTTTCTGGCGCTTGATTTCGCGAATCAGATGAGCTCGCAATTCCTGCGGTGCAACTTGACTCTTAGGATCGGCAACCACCATCAAGTTCGATTGCCTGGCTACCGGCGCATGCCCTTCACGACAGCGTCCGTGCCCGTTCGAATTCTTGAATCCTCGAATCGGCGAACAACTCATGAGAAACCTGCGCAGCACGCCTTTATCTACAAGCACGACTTTCTGCGAGGCGACGCCTTCATCATCAAAACGATAGTATCCATTGAGTATGTTCTTCCCAAGCTTCGCCGAGCTGGCATCATCAATCACCGAAATGAATTTCGGCATCACCTGCATGCCGACTTTATCGGTGAATGTGCGCCCTTCACTTTCGTCCTTCTGCCTGTGGCCTTCAATGCGATGCCCGAAGATTTCGTGGAAGAACACCGCCGCAGCTTTCCCCTGTAGAATTGCTGGTCCCGCGTAAGGTTGCGCGACCGGAGCCTTTCTCAGCCTCTCCAATGATTCGCCCAGACGCCTCGCCATTGCTTTAAGCGTCTGCGTGTCCGGCATTCTTTTGAGATCGTCGACTTCCACTCGGTCGTTCAACCATAGCACCATACCATCGTTAGCAACTGTGTCCGCGTAGAGCCGCGCATCGTAGCTGATCCTTTCGTCTTCGATGGCGGTACCGGTACTGGTGACAAGATAACGACGAAGCCGCTGGGCCGTGAGGTCGACATCACCGGTGCGGATGAAAGGGAATTCTCGATACTGTGCAGAAGCTTCCCGCACCTGGGCTTCCCACAATGCATGATCGATGTTCATCGGCTTCTTCGGCACGACGAGTGTCTGAGGTTTTTCAACCACATAGTCGTCTGAGCGATCGTCTTCCGCCACAAGAACATCTTTGTTCGCTTTCACTTGCGCAAACTTTTTCTGCGCCATGCGAAATGCGGCATCAGTCTTCAACCATATAATGTTGCGCAATGCCATTTTGTCGTCTTCAAATGGAATTTGCGCTTCATATCCGAAAGTTTGCTCGTTGCTGCTATAGCCGTCGCCTTTTGGAATTTTGTGGCTGTTGTCCAGCTTCGGGCTGCCCACGCGCAACTCGACATCCAGAGTGCGGGTGCGGCTCATATCGAATTTTTCTTTCAAGGCACCGTACTCGCCTGAAACGTTTCCGATCTCTCGCTCGAAAACACGATAGGCAATGAAATAAACCTGCGCATCACCTGCGCTTTTCAAATGCTTTATCGAACGAGCCATCTCTTCTTTCAATGCCTGCATGACGACACTGTCGGTTTCTGCCGCGCGCGTCTTGCTTTCTATCTCCGCCGCACGCGTTTTGCTTTCCGTTTCCACGGCGCGTGCCTCATAGCTGTCCATCGGCAACACCGCAGGCAGAAGAAGAAGCGTCATTGCAGCAGCAATGGACTTTCTCACACGATTAGAAACCGATAGTAATTGATTTGCTTGCGGCACTTTACGCTCTAAGCTCTATAGCCTCTGCCGCCGGCGTCAGTGATTTGTGCCAGTCGACAAAATGTTTCACTCCCTCATCAAAAGTCACTTTAGGCGAGTACTTGAGCACCTG
>JADYYD010000189.1 GCA_020853845.1 Candidatus Melainabacteria bacterium | reverse complement strand
CAGTATGAGTTTTGTTCAAATGCCCACCCAGCTTACGATTGCGGAAATTATTATTCTTCAGTGAGGCTGGCTGCAGGTTCAAAGTTTTGACTGCCGCCAGTTGCGCAAAACTGGCGGTTTGCTTATTCAAGTGGACAAAATCAGAAGGGAACAATACATAACGATTCCGGAGCATAGACATGAGTGAGAAGACATACAGCTTGAATCTCCCGCAAACGGATTTTCCGATGAAGGCCAATAGCGCGGTAAGAGAAGTCGAGATTCAAAAGCGCTGGCAAGCCGATGATGTTTATGCAAAGGCTATGAAGAACCGCGCCGGAGCGGAGAAGTTCGTATTGCATGACGGACCGCCTTATTTGAGCAGCAGCAAGATTCACATCGGCACTGCACTGAATAAAGTGCTCAAAGACATCGTCTGCAAATACAAAAATCAAAAGGGTTTCTACTCTCCTTACGTTCCTGGCTACGACAGCCACGGTCTGCCGATCGAAAATGCCGCGCTCAAGGACGTCAAAGGCGGCAGGCATTCGATCACGCCTGTTGAATTGAGAAAGCGTTGCCGCGATTTTGCTCTCTCGAATTTGAAAGGGCAGGAGGAAAATTTCCGCAGACTTGGTGTCTGGGGTGACTGGGAGCATCCGTACATCACCCTCGACCAGAAATTCGAAGCGGCGCAAATTCGTGTATTCGGAAAGATGGCGACTAAAGGGTTTTTGTATAAAGGCCTCAAATCAGTGTCGTGGTGTCCGACTTGCGAAACTGCTCTTGCTGAAGCGGAAGTTGAATACGCAGATCACAAGTCTCATTCGATCTACGTGAAATTCGAGGTCGCTCCTCAATCACGCGAGAAGCTGCCGAAGTTCATCAAAGCGGAAGATCAAGTCAACTTCGTCATCTGGACCACAACTCCCTGGACACTTCCCGCCAACCTTGGCGTTGCTCTTCATCCCGATTTCAACTATCACTTCCTGAAAACCAAGGACCACGGAGTTCTGGTGGTTTCCGAAGGCTTGAAAGAAGCATTCTTGAGCACCACAGGGCTGGGCGATATAGAAGTGTTAGGCGAGGCCCTCGGTAAAGAACTCGAATATATAGAGACCAAACACCCATTCATCGAGCGTACCAGTCTTGTAGTACTGGGCGGTCACGTCACCAATGAAACCGGTACCGGTGTTGTACACACCGCGCCCGGACACGGTCCTGAAGACTTTGAGTTGGGCGCGAAATATAAACTCGGTGTCGTGTCGCCTGTGGATGAGCGCGGGATTTTTACTGAGGAAGCAGGGCAATTTAAAGGGCAGTTTTACGAGAAAGCCAATCAGCCGATTCTCGATCACCTTACCGAATTGGGCAAATTGCTGCATCACAGCACATATAGCCACAGTTATCCGCACTGCTGGCGGTGCAAGAAGCCGCTTATCTTCAGAGCGACCGAACAGTGGTTTGCATCTGTTGATGGATTTCGCAAAGAAGCTCTCAAAGCGATCGACAGCGTCAAGTGGATCCCTGAATCGGGACGCAACCGCATTTTCAATATGGTGGAAAACCGCTCAGATTGGTGCATAAGCCGGCAAAGAGCCTGGGGTGTTCCAATCCCTGTTTTCTACTGCGAGAAATGCACGACGCCGCTTATGACGGCCGAGAGCATCGAGAAGGTGGCGACTGCATTTGAAAATCATGGTTCTGATTCCTGGTGGGAAAAGTCTGCCAGGGAATTGATTGGAGATCTCAAATGCCAGTGCGGGCATGGCGAATTCCGCAAGGAAACAGACATCATGGATGTCTGGTTCGACTCCGGAACCACCTGGCACGGTGTTCTCGATATGAGAAATGATGAGCTGAAAGGATCGCCCTGCGAATTGTATTTGGAAGGTTCCGACCAGCACCGCGGATGGTTTCAATCATCTTTGCTTACATCGGTCGCTGTTTCCGGTCGAGCGCCGTATAAAACTGTTTTGACTCACGGATTTGTCGTGGATGAAAACGGCAGAAAGATGTCCAAATCCATGGGCAACGTGGTCGAACCTGATGAAGTAATCAAACAGTACGGCGCCGATGTTTTGCGACTTTGGGTTGCATCGGTCAACTACACCGATGATATTCCGATCGGCAAAAACATGCTGGCTCAGCTTGCTGAGGTGTATCGCAAATTGCGCAACACGGCGCGATATCTGCTGGGCAATTTGAATGATTTCGATCCGAAGACTGATAGAGTTCCTTATGAAAAACTGTCGCCGCTCGATCAATTCATCCTGCATCGTTTGAGCACAGTCGTCAATGAAGTGACCAAAGACTTCGATCGCTTCGAGTTCTTCAAGTATTATCAACTCCTGCAAAATTTCTGCGGCGTCGATCTGTCGAGCTTCTATTTCGACATTGCCAAAGACAGACTCTATGCGGGCGCGAAGAATTCCGAGACAAGACGCGCTGTGCAAACGGTTTTGGAAGAAGTTTTGATGGCACTGGTGAAGATAATCGCTCCGGTGGCACCCCACCTGGCAGACGACATCTGGCACTACGTGCCTGAGAAGATAAAGTCCGCTAACACGCAAGTTTCCAGCGTCCTTTTGACGGACTTCCCGGAAGCGAAGGCGCGCTATCTCGATGAGAATTTGTCGCAGCTTTTTGAATCTTTGATTGACGTTCGCGAGACTGTGAACAAAGCTCTGGAGCAAGCACGCGCCGAGAAGAAGATCGGCAAGTCCACAGAAGCGCAGGTCGTGATCGCTATCGAGAATGCCGATCTGCGGACCAAAGTAGAGTCTCTGGGCGCAGATTTGCCGGGCTTTTTCATCACTTCTCAAGCAATAGTGCAGGCAGAGGTAAATGGCAAAGGCACCGGCAACAGATTATCGGAAGTCAACGAAAACGGTTTGACTGTACTGGTTTTCAGTGCCGAAGGAAAGAAATGCGCTCGCTGCTGGAAATTCTCCAATGAAGTCGGCGCCTCTAAAGAGTATGCAGACCTTTGCTCGTCCTGCATCGAGGCTCTCAAAGAGAGCTAATTTAAAAGCTTGAGGAAAACCAATTCTTCAAGCCTCTTAGTACTGAAATAAGGGTATAAATAAGACAGTATTTTTGTCGTTGTCCTTCACGCGAAGCAGAGCAGTCTTGTCAAAAGACGATATTGAAAACCAGGTCAAGAAGTGCCGCGAGCAGTTGAAAGATGCTCAGGACTTCTATTGGCAATCACGCTTTCAAGAGTCGGAAGCTCTGTACAAAGAGTGTCTGGCAAAGCTGGACCATATTTTCCCCGGATACAGTCCTGAAACTGCAACCTGTTTGCAAGGTTTGGGTGACACGTATTATTTTCAGAGCCGCTACTTAGCAGCGATGGACCATTACAAGCGCCTGCTTTCGATGCGGGAGAGATTGGCCTCCAGCGATCCGCAAGGACTCGTAACGGCGCTTATAAAAGTGGCAAAAACTTCCGAAAAGCTCAATGAAGGAGAAGAAGCGCTGCGCTTTTATCGCCGTGCTCTGGAAGTGGCGCAAGTGTCGCTGTTTATCGGACACCCTATTCTGACAAGTTTGCTTGAATCTTATTTGGCTTTTTTGAAGCGTTCTCAAGGCGACAGCGGCATGGCGGTCGACATCGAGAAAAAGCTCAAATTGAGCCGCGAGCGTTACTCTGAAGAAGAGCTCTCCAAGATTATGGGCAGCACCGATAAGGCAGCGGCAGCACCTCGTGCGGGCATGAATTCGCCTATCTCGCATCACGATGAGGAGCCGGAGGAAGCGGTGCCGGTCGATCATCCCCTTTACGAAGGGAAGCTGCCACAGAACAATCTACTTGGGCTCGTCTGGATGATTGGCACGATCATTGTCGTTCTCGGCTTGGCCGGGGCCGGAATTTACTTCGGTGCTTCGCTGGGCGAATCGGCGGAGACGGCTTGCGTCAAGGTGGGCGAAAAGTTTTCCACCATAGATGGTGACAAAGACATCGCTATTCAGGCCAATCATTCTGTCGAAATGAATTTGAACGGCCAATCTCACAAAGTTACCAGTAAGACTCTCAGCAATCCTGCCAGCGGACTTATGTTTGCCGTTACTGATTTCGCCGGAAAACAGCCATTGTATGTGCGCTCGGGCAGTGTAATTACCGATCCTTCCGGCATCGTTCTCTATTCTTCGAGTGCGCCTGAGTGGCAGACCGTTCAAGCCATGAAGCGCGTGGCGTCTACAATTCAGCTTTACGTCAATAAGAATCACAAGATGCCCGATCGATTGGAAGAGCTGATCGAGTTCGAAACAAAACTGGAATTCGCTAATCCGTTTTCGGGAATGCGAAATTTGCCCGCGGTTTCGTCCGGAACGTATGGCGAAGGCGGCGATGCCGACAAGATTGAAGAAGCACTCGTAAATACTACGAAGCTTGATACCAGAAAAATAGATTCGAAGTTGATTTCGCTTTCGTTGCCCAAGGTGGTGTCACCAGGGGCAGTGCTGGCGATCTGCCTTGAGGGTGATGACAAAAAACCTTCTTCTTTCTTTGTTGTAGGAGCAGACAAATCCGGGCAGCTTTTCCGCAATTGCAAGAATACAGGCGCGCTTGTGATGCGCGGGACTGCGGATGGAAACTCACATTTTGTCTGCCCTCTGGCCAAGGACAAAGGTGTGCCAAAAGAAGACTCGATGATAATTTCCATTCGCTCGAGCAAACGTTTTGCAACGCTGCTGGGCATGGTGATTGCTGATGTCGCGCTGATTATTCCTATTATCATTGGCTGGATAGTGCTTCAGCAATATACCGACAACACGATGATCGGTTATGGAACGATGAGCCAGAAGCAGAGCAAGATCAAACGCGCGAGGTGGTTGTTCTTCCCGTTTGTAATGCTCTACATCGCATACACGCTTGTAGTGTTGGGTGAATTCGTCATCGGCGGCGTCATCCCATAGTGGCGCGGAGCCGGCGCTGACATGACCAGAAAGGCGCAAAAGCATTCCCAGCCTGGTGAGCCGACGCGAAAAGACAAGGGCTTGGATCTGTTCCGCTTGTTGTCCGAGACAAGTCCTTGTGACCAGGCAGCCACTGACAAAATGTATGACGCTGCGCATGATGCAAGTTCAACTCTTGAAATTAGAGCATTGCTGTTCTTGCTCTATGGGGCAAGGATCGCCGCGCAGGAGCCGATTCCAAAACAGCCCCGGATAGGCGAATCGGATGGCTGGCTGCGCCGCGCCTATTACTTCGGTTTGAAGTATGGACTGCCGCCGCAACCAATTATGGTGGCGCGAATTTTGGCCTGTCAGGACGGGCTCGATTTGGCTGTTGCTTACGTTCGAGAATGTGACGCTGCGCCTGTGTTCAAAATCAAAGAAGACCTGGGTCTGGCATTGTTGGACAGCGGCATGGACGCCTCCGGGCTGATTTCGTTGTGTCGCGCTCTGCATGCTATTGAGCCGTTAGCTGAACGTCTTCTCGATGCTTCCGAGGAGATTTCTTTGATACTTCCCTCGATGCGGCACGTGGAAGAGCCTGAAGCCATCATGCTTAGACGCGATCAGGTGGACAGATTGGCGGCTCTTATCGGTGATTATATGTTGCGGACGCGCTCGACTAAAGTAGTCATTTTGCTTGCCGGATTTATCAACACGATGCTCGCCACCGCGCCTTTGACTTCAGGACTGGTTGCCCGAATCGAAGGAGCTCTCAATGAGTTTTTGGAATTCGACGACAGCATGCTTGCCGACTGCCTCAAAATCGAATTCGATCAGGATCGCGGAAAAGTAGTCTCGCCATTGAAAGAAGTTATGGAAATTTTGAAACGGCAGGACAAGGCTTGACTAAGTTTTCTTCTGCCTGACTGTCTCAGCCAGAGTAGTGATGCCTGCAGTAACGAGAATCATCAAGGTGCTGAGTGCATTAATCTCAGGGCTGACGCCGAATTTAACCATGCTGAATATGCGCAAAGGCAATGTCGTGCTGCCTACTCCTGCGGTGAACTGAGTGATGACGAAATCATCGAGGGAAAGAACGAATGCCAGCAGCGCACCGGCAACGATACCAGGCGCCAAAAGGGGAAGAGTGACCCGAAAGAAAGCCATTACAGGGGATGCGCCGAGATCCTGCGCGGCTTCCTCCAGGCGAGGGTCGAGACCTTCCATGCGCCCCATGACGGTGAGAGTGACATAAGCTACACAGAAAACAATGTGAGAAACGACTATGGTCGCCAATCCGAGCGGCACCCCGATGGCTATGAAAAGAATCAAAGCAGCAACTGCCAGGGCAATCTCCGGAATGATAATCGGCAGAAGCAGAAGACCTCGATAAGCGCCTTTGCCTTTGAAGTGCATTCGAGTCAATCCAACCGCAGCCATCGTGCCCATCACTGATGAAATAAGAACTGCAATCGAAGCCACAATGAGGCTGTTCGCCAGTGCCAATCCAATCTCTTCGTTCTGAAAAAGTTTCAAATACCAATCGAAGGTAAAACCTGTAATTCTGACCGGCAAGCGCGACTGTTCAAAGCTGAATGTGACCAGCACAAAAATCGGTATGTACATAAAGGCATATATGCCTAATGCAAAAATGTGCAGCCAAAACGGCTTAGCCAGCATATTTCAGCGCAACTCCTTTAACTGCAATTGCATTTGTTTCAAAGGCATCATATCGCCGCGCTTCGAGGCGACCTCGATTCCTTTCTGTAAAGTTTCCGCTGCCTCCAACTTTCTTTTCAATCCGGAAAATGCCTTTGCCAGATCGACGTATGCCACTGTGTGAGTCGGTTTTACTTCAATTGCCTTTTTCAGATAAGGCAGAGCTTTTTCGAATTGCTCGAGCGTAACAAGACAATTTCCCATGCCGCTGTTGGCCAGCAAGTCTTCCGAATCTATTTCAAGCACTTGGGCGAACATTTCCATGCGCCCTTGTGCTTCTTCTTTCTGACGTTTTTTCTCTTCTTCTTCCTGACGCTCGCGAGTGGCTTCTTTCGCTGCCATGCGCATGCGTATGCTCATGGAAATTGCCTTTTCTTCTTCGGCCTTTTCAATCAATCCTTGTTGCATGTAGAAAACCGAGAGGTTTGCATGAGCCATTACCGAATCGGCATTGAGTTCAGAAAGTGTCTGCATCAGCGAAACCGCTTCATCCAATTTGTTCTTTCTGGAGAGAATCACGCCCAGTGCTTCGTAAGCATCTTCCAGAGCCGGATTCAGCATTAGAGCTTCGCGCAGGAGACTCTCAGCCTTAGATGTCTTATCATCATCTTTTTCTGATGTGAACGATGCCAGCGCTTGCTCATAAAGCTCTCGCGCTTTTTTCTCATTGGTGGCAGGAGTCAGGAATGGAAGAAGAGCGACTTCAACCTGGAAAGGCATCCCGTCAATCGTTACGGACAGTACCTTTCCGACGACTCTGAATTCTCGCTTTATGTACGCCAGCGCAACATATTTGTTCAGCACTTTGGAAAAACAATTTGATCTCAACCAACCAATCGGTTGCGAATCAAGAAGCATTTCTGTGTTCAGGGCAAAGGGTTGCCGCGTTTCGAATTGCTTGTCGCCAGCGAAAATCAGCCCGACGAGACCCCGCGAAGGCGCTCCGTGAGATTTTACGCGCGCCAATACTTCCTGGCCTTGGTAGCAGCCTTTTGTATAACTTACGTGACTGTGATCGAGTCCAGTTTCCGGCATAAGATTCTCATCGCTCAGGTCGCTGCCGAAAGCTGGAATACCTGCTTCTATGCGGGCAGACTCGATGTTCTTTTTGTCCAGTACGCTCATATCGAGCTGAGCGGCTTCTTCCTTCAGCTTTTCGAAAAAGCTGCTGCTTTTGCCGTCACTGAGAAAAAGAAGATAGCCATCTTCGCCTGTCAGCGTTTTGGAAAATAGAAACACACTCTTTTCGAGCAGAGTCAATTCGCTAAAGTGGAGATCCAGTTGCTCAGCCGTTTTCGCTCCGATTGCCAGAAGCAAAGGTCGAGCATGAGGACCCTGAATTGCGAAAAAACTGCCGGGCAGAATTTTGAATTCGACTTTGTCTGCAAATCTGAAAGCATCGAGCTGTTTGATTATGGCGTCAGCTTGATTATTGTCCGAAACCAGGAAAAACTTTTCGCCTTGTTTGTAAATATCGAAAAGAGCCAAGACATGCGCTTTTCTGTCCAGCAAAGCGCTCATCTGCGAACCTGAATCAGGCAGTGATTTAACATCGCTGGTCGTTTGAGAATGAAGAAAACGCTCAGCATCTTTGCCGATTACTTCAATCAACTGATGAGAAGGCAGCTCGAAAATTGCGCCTGTAGATCGCAGTCCGTTGGTTTTCAATTGATTGTCTGTTTTCGTGGTCATGTTCTGCTGCCGGGTTGGGAGCGTCTCGTCAAGAGACTGAGTTATTCAAGATTGATAAGCATAAGGCAAGCGGGTTGCACATAGCAAAAGTCCGGACTTCTCTAAAAGTCCGGACTCGCACTACTGTTTTTCTGCTCATCCCATGGGGACGAGCAATTAGACGCTGAAGGACGAACCACAACCGCAACTGCTCTTTGCTTGCGGGTTTTTAATCACAAAGCCGCGACCTTCCAGTCCACTTTGATAATCAAGAACGGTTCCTTTCAGATAAATGGAGCTCTTGGGGTCAACAAAGACCTTCACACCATGCATTTCGATGATGTTGTCTTTCTCGGCCGGATTGTCGAAGCTCATGCCGTAGGACATACCGGAGCAACCACCGCCACGGATCTCGAGTCTAAGACCAGAATTGCCAGGTTCTTTCTCCAGGAGACTTTTTACTTCCTGGGCAGCTGCCTCAGTGATTGTCACAATCGCAGGAGCTGTCGCTGTTTGTTCTGTCATAGTCAGATTCCTCAAAAAGTAAATGGAGGCGCTGATGAGAGCCGCCATCGTAAATTTATCACATGACAACGCTAAATGGCGCTCAGGTAACGATGTATTAGGGTTCTGGAAGATAACTTATTGGAAATTATCGAACATAATCTGTCCGAGCTCTGAAATAGTATTGAAAGATTCCTTTATTACTTCCATCTCCAGGCTGTTGAAATTCTGCGGCTGGGACAAGGAGATGCCTGCGTCTGTCCGGATCACGAGCTCTCCGAATTTGGCGTAATGTTCCAGCTTGAGCACTTTTTCAAGCACTCCCGGAAAATGCACGAAGCGCTCGGCCTTTTCTCGCGAGTTGTATGAAACCAGAAAATTCGATTTGATGCGCGGTTCATCAATGGGTTGCCCTTTCGATTCGAGAAGGAGCAGTCGGGCGAAAAACGAGTAGAAACCACGGGTCATACGCGGATAGAAGGTCATGCAGAGGGCGTCCGGGTCGACTGGTTTTGGACCCTCGCCCAAGTCACCAATTTCCAGGAAATAGGTGACCCCAAAAGGAAAGCCGGCGCGGAACGCCTCCATGGTCACCGGGAAGCCGAGCAGACTGCCTTTGATGCAGACCTCAACACGGGCCGAATCGTCGACCACTCGCCCCTCGATGAGATTGGCGACCGCCTCTAACTTCCTTGCTTCAACGCCCATTTATTTTTGATCTCTATTTCCAGGCGTCAGAGCTGGACGGGGTTTCGCCTTCAGGCGCGGGATTTTCCGAGGGGCTCGGTTTTAAATCTTGCGTTGCACTTGGTGGTTGAACAAACATCTCCACCTTTTTTTCTTCCTTGACTTTGCGCTTGAACAGCGGGAATCGAGGAGCTCTGTCTTTGTTTTCCGGAGTCACTTTATCAGGAGCGGTGTCGGTAGTTTTTTTGTCGGCTGCAGCTACCGCACTTTCACTTGCCGCTTTCTTGGCTGTGCCACTGTCTTTGGAAGGTGGCACCACAGTCATCTCTACTTGTTTGGAGTCGACTTCGCGGGAAAACTCCGTCTCTTCTTCCTTGATCATTTTCTGAGCATCGCGCTGGAAGTCAGCGTTGGGAGCCAACTCCATCGACTTCTTCAGAAAAACATTGGCTTGCGCAGGATGCTTTGTCTTATGCAAAATTCCGCCGATTCGGTAGTAGGCATCAGCCATTTTCGGGTTGGCGCCAATCGCCTTCATGTATTCGCCGATCGCCGCTTTGTCGTCCTTCTCGCTTTCCAGCGCATTGCCCATGTTGTAATAAGCGGAGGCGAAATTAGGGTCGATCTCAATTGCCTTAGCCCACTTGTCTTTTGCTTCCGCTGCTTTGCCGCGTGCATAAAGTGCATTGCCCAGACCGTTTAGGGTCGTGGGTCGGTCGGGCTTGAGAGCAAGCGCTTTTGTAAATGCCTCTGCGGCTTTGTCATAGCTCTTCTGGGCCAGATAGACGGCGCCCAGGTTGCTGTATGCCTCGGCCAGGCGACCATCGGCGATGATCGCTTCTTTATAAGCTTTGATGGCTTGGTTCAAATCGCCGTTTTGATGAAACTCGACGCCGCGATTGTAGTGTTTGACGGCTTCTTCGGCGTATCCTTTTTTCTTTTTAGAACCGTCTTGCTCGCCCTCGCCTTCAGCGTCGCCGGCTGCAACCGCATTAACAGCGGCGCTGCCGATTCCCCACGCGGGCAATGCCTGAGCCGGGACAACTGGTGCCAATAGACCCGATAGGCAGGAAACAATCACGAAGATTTCAGATGCTGATTTGCGCTGAGCCGTCACAGTGATGCGTATTCCGTTCGAAGATTTATCATTTCGCTCTAACTTATGCCTTGCCTGGGCTGGAGCCCTGCCAGTGGCGCTGGAGTCATATTATAACGTTATTGGCAAATGCAAGCCTGCTGGGGCTCTAAGCTTGAATAAGCTTATATATGCGTCGGAAATGCAAAAGAAACCTGCGGGTGATACCGCTGTCAAGCGGAGGTGTCTTTTCTGTCTGCCAGCGCTTTTACAAGAGCCATCAAGCCGAGGTAATAAGAATTGGCACCAAATCCGGTGATGACACCAATGGCAATATCAGATAAATAGGTCTTGTGACGGAATTCTTCACGCGCATAAATATTGGAAATATGCACTTCCACGCACGGCAGCGCCACAGCAAGAATGGCGTCCCTGAGCGCTATAGAAGTATGTCCCAATGCAGCAGGGTTGATGAGAATGCCGTCGATTTTTTCAGCACCGGCTCTGTGAATTGCATCGATAAGCACCGATTCGCTGTTCGACTGCATGCATGAAATGGTGCAGGACATTTCCTCTGCTATCTTTTTCAGTCCGGCATCAATATCGGCAAGCGTGAATTTGCCGTACACGGCTTTCTCTCGTGTGCCTAATAGATTTAGATTTGGCCCGTGAAGAACGAGAAGTTTCAATTTAAACCCGATTGCTTGTTCTAGGCTATGTTCTCAGCAATGTCAGTCTTGATCTTCATCCATGCCGTCTAACGAGCAAAGAGAGGCATTCAAGAATGGATCGTTGCGTTGCAAAATTTGCTCGGAGCGAATCAGCCCGATAATTTGTGCGAGAAGATCGCGTGCCAGAAGCATTTCCGGACCGTGCTCGACGGCTTTAGGCACAGTGAACATCGTGGAAGCCAGAAGCATGCGGGCTTCTACAGGTCCCAGATCTTGCGACTGCAAAATTTCAGATAGAAGCTGCGGTTCAACTTTATTCTCAAAAACAATGGCTTTGCAGTAATTGAGAATGGACGGCTTCAATCCCTTGCTGCGATCGCCGGGCAAGGATGCGGCAGCTCTTATGAGATTGACTTTGTTGGATACATCACCCAGTGATTCGGCGCTGTCCACCAGGTTGCGCACCTGGTTTGCTTTGGTGTTGAACTGGCGTCGCAATTCGTTTTCGGCAACCTGGGCTACCGGTTTGGTGGCATTGTCGTACCGCTTATCGTAGAAATCCTGGACCTGTTGACGTTTTAACTCAACACCATAAGGCATGAGTTCGATAAATATCGACTCCAGTCCCTCAAGCTGGGACTGCAAATACATCAATTCATCCTGGGATACGGCGGGCAAAACAATCTCCTTTTCATGTCTCGGCGGTGCCAGGCAGGTGTTTGCACTTGACAAAAACCGGCAGGCGCGCGAACAACACCCATAATATTAGATCCTAATCCCCCGACTGTGGCACGTATCGTTCAATAAAGTCACTTGTTTCTTGCCTTCTCCCATTGTTTTACCCGACCTGCTGCAAAACCTTTTCAGCTACTGCATCTGTAGAAAGTCCGTCCGTCAGGACCGTCAGGTTCGCTCTTTCGTATACTCGGCACCGCTCGGCTTCGAGAGTGGTGAGGCGATTTCTTAATACATGTTCATCCGGAGCTTGCGACTCCCCCGGATTGCTTTTCAACAAGGGCCTGTCATGAGCAGATGACAGACGCGACATCAATTCGCCGATTGACGTTTTCAGGTAGACAACCGTGCCCAGATTGAGAAGTTTATCCATATTGCCCTTCGTCATCGGCAATCCGCCGCCGCAACTGAGGACAAAAGAGCCGCTCGCAAATCGATCGAGAATTTCGCTCTCCATTTCTCTGAATCTTTTTTCGCCGTCTTCTTTGAAAATGCTGCTTACTGTTCGCTTCTCTCTCGTTTCTATCAATCGATCCGAATCGAAAAAAGAGCATTCCAGTTTTGCTGCCAGAATTTCTCCCACGCTGGTCTTACCGGCTCCCGGTAAGCCGATGAGCACAATTGGCGCGGACTGCCCAGGTCTTTCTTGACCCACTCTTTGACCTATCCTGCTTGTCCTGCTTATCCTGATCTTCCTGAGTGTGCGGTCATGCCAATGCGCTTGTATGCCGATTCGATTTTGTTGTGCGCATCGATCAAATTCGGATCCAATTGCAGAGCGCGTTTCAATTCAACAATCGATTGTCTGTAGTCTTTCAAATTGTAATAGGCCAGACCTAAACCGTAGTGAGCGCTGGGCATGTCGGGCGAGGCACTGATTGCTCTTTGGAAATTGAAAACTGCTTCGTGATATTGACCCTTGAGCGAATGCATGGTGCCCAGGTTGTTGCGCAGGAATGCATTATGCGGATTGTGTTTGACCGACTGCTCGAGCACTGTCATGGCACCGTCATGATCGCCCTGCGAGCTGAGCATTGTGGAAAAATGAGCTGCTGCTTCCAAATTGCCGGGCTCGAGCAATAGTGCGCGCTCGAATTCTCGTTTGGATTTTCCTGTGTCTCCCATGGAGGCATAAGTCATGGCCAGGCTGGTATGCGCGACTGCGTCTTTGGGATCGAGGCGCACAGCTTCGGACAATTCTCTTTCTGCCAGGTTGAGATTGCCCGAGTGGGCCGCGACGATTCCCAACTGCTGATGTGCGATAGCAACTGTGGCATCTTTCTGTAGTACGGCATTGTATTCGTTGACCGCTTCCGGAACTCGTCTTGCTTGCATGAGAGCCTGAGCGCGAGCAAGGGACAAAAGAGTGTCTGAGGACATTCTTGTTCCCGGATTTTTGCCCAGGGCTGCACCCGGCGCCGCCATGCGCGCCTGATTTTGAGGTTTGCCGAGCTCCGCGCCGACCGATATGTCGTGGTTCAATTCGTTCAATTGAGCGACAACTTTGTCGTGCTGACCGAGGCTCTCGAACATGCGCGCTAAATTGCCGTGTGCGGCGGATAACTCGACGTTCACTTTCGAACAAGCAAGAACAGCCGCAGTGGCACCTTTCAGGTCGCCAGACTGCCTCAGTTTTTGTGCTTCGAGGGTCTTTTCAGAAATTTTTTGCCGGCTCACGGACACGACACGTCTGAAATGATTGATGGCATTTTCGAAATCACCGGTCTCAGCGTAGATAAGACCGATCTGGTTGTGCAGCGCCGGATTGTCCGGGTCATTCTCCAGCGCCAGTTGCAGCTCTCGAGCGGCGCCGTCCAGCAATTTGACCTGGTCTCTTTTTTCGCGAGCCGTCTTCGATGCCGAAATCACCCCGCCTCTTGCGGTCGAAGGAGCCTTGTTGATGATGCCGAGAATGCGCTGCTGCCACTCGTCTATCTTCGGCAGCGCCGGTCCCGGTATACCCAAAAATGTCAGCGGCAGGACGGGCAAAGTGACCAGCCCGACGGCGGCAAAAAAGACGAAAACAAGACGACCACGTCCGCGCCTTTCCCTAGGCTGGTTGGTGGTCGGGTCGAAAAATTGTCTTGTCCTGAGTGATTCCAAAGTGAGATGCACCACGCCAGATGCTTTGAATTTTGAGGACTGAAACTGATCGGAGCTTGCCAGGACCGATT
>JADYYD010000188.1 GCA_020853845.1 Candidatus Melainabacteria bacterium | reverse complement strand
GGACCACATGCCGACGGCAACCGGCGCATTGATTGCGCACTGGCATCCGGTGTGCTTGCAGTTGTCGCAGGGGCGCTCGAATGCGGTTTTCTTCATCAGTTCTTGCAGCCCTTTCGGTTTACGATATCCGCTTACCGCTTGAACTTCCGTGAGGCTGAGGAGCACGCCGGATGTGGGTGCATCGGCCTCGACTTTAGCTTCGATTGCTAATCTGAACAGGCGCTCCCTTTCTCTTACTACCGGAACTGCGCCGGATGCATCTTTAGATTGGTTGACGAGTTCGTTTGCTGGAGGAAGGGCGGACATTCTGGTTTGCGTTTCGGCAGCAACATAGACAGTGGTATTTGCCGGAGCGCCACTTTCGGCTACGGTGCGGTAGAAATTTCCGGAACCAGCTTCGGTAATGCTCATTTCAGGAGCGCTGATTTGCGGTGCGACTGCTTCGGCGAAACCGACCAATCCGCTCATTCCACCGGCAATGTACTCGATGTCACCGGCGGCCATTCTGTGAAGGGTGGATGCCATTGGCGGTGGTGCGAACTGAGTGGTTGTGGATGCAAAAGCGAGAGGCGGAGCGGCTGAGAAATTGAGATTCGCAACTTCATAACTCAGTTCTCTTGCTGATTCTGTTTGTAGCGAACGAGCACTTTCTTTGAAAAGGTTGTTGGTGTTGTTGGAGGAATTGCTGATGGTGCCAGCGGAACTTCCCTTGGACTGAGCAGTGCGTGCGGAAGGAGGAAGACCGGCGACTGATGCGGCGTGCTCGGCGCCTGCAGCTTGGGCGAGGTTGGTCATGAAGTTTTGCACTTCGAAAGAAGAACTGCGGTTTGCTGCTGCCGCTGCCGAGCCTGCGATCAATGCGCGCATCGCTGTTTTGGTACTGGCTTGCGCGTCATGCTGTTTGGCGGCAACTTCGGCAGCTTTCGTTTTTTCGCTCTCTGCGGCGGGCGAGTCATTGTTTTGGCTCAAAGGGGCCGTTGCGGCGCTGCCGGAATTTGCCAAGCCGGCCAGACCATTGATTGCGGTGAAGCTGTCGCTGCCAGATTTGCCGACGTTTGAGGAAGCCGCCTCAGCGATGTCGCCGACTGTACCTGCAACGATATTCGCATCGGTGGAGATTTTGATGCTGGACGCTGCCTGCTCGCTTTGCGCGGCGTTTGCAAGTGCGCCCAATGCGCCACCGGCTTGCGTATCACCGGACAGAGGCGGAAGCGAAATTTCTTCTTTGCCCAGGAGTCCGGCTGCGCCTACGATACCGAAAGCTGCTGCGGATGCAGGAAACGCGTTTTCTGAAACGGATGATACCAGAGGAGGCAGCGACAAGCTCTTGGCAAAATCGCTGATGCCGTTCGATGCTCCGCCGTCTTTTCCGCCGCCGAAAGCACCCAACAGTTGGCTGCCGAGCGATACTGCCGGAGCTGCGCCGGGCATAGCGGCGCCGAGGGCGGCGGCTGTTGCCACTTTTGTGATGCCGCCGAGCATTCCGCCATTGCCGGTTTCTTTGGTGTTTTCGCTGAATGTTCTGGTCTTTTCTGTGTTGGTGCCGGGCACTGGGGTGATGTTTCCACCTTGCTCGTTTTTGCCTGTGCGGGCGATTTTGGCAGCTTCCTGACCTGCTTCCGTTATCAGACCGACGAAGTCGAATGCATATTTGACACTGCCGGTTGCCAGCAAATTGAGGGCGGTCATGATGAAGGTGCCGGTGGAATCAGCGTCTTTGAAGAGCGCCATGAGAAGAATGGCGGTGTTCCAGAAAAGCGACCAGAAGCACAGAGTGATGGTGCCGGCTACCCAATTGGGCCATGCTTCGCGCAATTGCTTGATGGGATAAACCCAGATGGCTGCCATGATTGGTCCGACCAGGAAGAGGTAATGGAGGTAAACGAGCTGGAAAGCGCAGAGCAGATCCCAGACCGAGGTGACGACCATATTGGTGCCGAAGATAGCCATGCGGGCGGCAACTGCGTTCGCCGGAAGCACTTCATCCACCAGACCGTTGGTGGCGACTTGCGTTCCGTTGCCAGCGAAAGTTTTGTTCTTGATCAGGTTGTTTTCCAATTGGGCAAAGCCGGTTACGTTGTTGCCACCAGTAGCGGTGGCGCCGTTGCCCAAGCCCGAAAGTCCGTTTTGATTTTCAGCGGCTTGTCTTGATGGAAATGCGCGTTGCTCGGCTCTGAATGCATCTGCGTACATGTCGCCGCCGAATTGCGATCTGTATGCGTCTTGAATGGTGTGGCTGATCGAATTGGAAAAATCGATGCCGTAGTTGACCACGAGGTAAGAGCCGGGGATGAAGCACATGGCGATGATGGCGCGCAGAATGCCTTCGAACGGATTAGTGTATTCGATGACCGGGTTGCCTGCGGCCATGATTGCTTTGGCTTGGGTCAAAACGGTGCCAGGAACGAGCAGCAAAAGCGCGATCGGAACAAAGATGTTATTACGCAGGCGGTTCCACACATTGCTTTCGTTGACTGTGAAATTGATGAGGTATTTGGCTGCGTAATTGATCGCATTGTTTGCTTGCTCGGTGGCAACTTGAGCTGCGGAATTGCCCAGCATCGTCTGTGTCGCCAAAGTCTGCGCCAGCTCTCTTGGGATGTTGCGAATCGGATCGGAAATTTGGGAGAGAAGCTGTTGCTGCGTTTGCAGAAGCTGCGCTTTGAAGGCAGTGTCTGTCAGCGGCAGACCTTGGGTCGGCACACCGGTGCTGAGCATATTGCGCATATTGTCCGGCAATTGAATCGAACTGAGCGGAACGACCGGACCGCGCGAATACATGATCGTTGCCGGATCTTGGGTGACGGCGCTGCTGGGCGCCATCCCGTCGGTCGACTGTCTGTACAGTCTTTGAAGGTCATTCACCGTCAATCTGTACTCTCTTTGGACAGCAATTCCGTTGTTGGCTTCGGAGGTAGCCACGACTCCTGCATTTGCGCTGCGCAGTGCTTGTTCGTTGACCTGACCGTTGGCGGGCAGTTCGCAAATCAAGCTCATTGCAGTCAAAAGGCAGAAGGACAGAATTGCTATCGCGGAGAGTTTTTGCATGAGAATCTAACCTGCCCGTGAAGGTGAGGGGTGGGGGAGGCTTACAGTATTGAAGTGAAACTGGCCGTTCTTGTGGCGAGGTCGAAGGGTGTGTGAAGGAGGAGGGATGCATCATTTATACGATCCCCCGCGCGGTAAGTTGTTATCGACCTGTTAACAACTTCACCCTGTTCCGAAACCCTCAACTGGCTGGGGCTTGAGCGCTGCGCCCGGTGACCGGGTGCCTTTCGGCGGCTACATTAAATGGACCAGTTGAGGATTTGGATTTTTTGGCTCAGTTGGCTAAGTGTTTGTGTTTATGCTGCGCTTGTTGCTCCTTTTTTGCCGGTTGCTGTTCCGAATTCCGATACCAGTTTGTCTACAAATGAGCCTGGGTTGAACTGAAAGGCCATGAAGGGCACGGTGCCGAGCAGTACTAGAAAACAGATGATGGCGCACAGTTCCCAGGGGCTATTAGCCTGATAAATGCCTTCGTCTCGCAGCCAGGTGACGCGGGCGTCCATGACGAGAACCAGGATCGACCACCAGAAGCGCCACAAAGCCAGATTGATGACGGCATTGAGCCAATTGCTGAAGGTGGTTTTGAACAGTTTGTTGACGCCCCAGGGCCAGGTATACAGCGACGCTGCGATTGGTCCCATGAGGAAAAGGTAGAGCATGAAGACGAGCTGGAATGAGAGCAGAACCGTCGTTCCCATGGAAGTCATCATGGCGACGGAACCGGCAAGCATGCCCATAGTTTGTTCCGACACCGGGCGATTTTGAATGCGGCTCATCAGTTGGTTGGCGTCAGCCTGATTGGCAGAGGCTGCCTGATTGCTGGCAGCGGCGGTGCCGCCCGAGGAGCCGTTGGCGCCTATTGCCTGCGCGCCCTGCTCCGTAAGCCAGGCTGCTACATTGGCGTTGTTGGTGACTCTTTGCACGGTGTCAGTAAGTGAATTGCCGATGTCGATGGAATAGCTGATGATGAGCTGAGTTGCTGGAATGAGGCAAATTGCGGTGATTGCTTTGAGGGGGCCTGCCAGGGGTGTCATTACTTCATCTCCTGAGGAAATATTGAATCCGTATTGAACAATTACTTTGCCGAAGGTGAGGGTTGAACCAAGTAAAAGCAGGAGTATCGCCATTGGCAGGTAGACTGTCCTCCAGAACAGTTGCACTCTGCCCACTACTTGTCCGAGGGGATCGCTGCCGGCGGCGCCTTCATTGGCGACATTAATCAGGTGTCCGCCGATTTGATTCAGGTTGCTCTGAATCGTCTCGTTGGCGACCGAGGTTGTAGACTCAGCCGTCAGTTGATGATTGGCTTGCATAGCCGTTTGCGCTGTTTTCACCCAGCGATCGGGGCTGAGCATGCGTTCTGAAAATGTTTGAGCGACATCACCGAGCACCAATTTTGCTGCGGTATCGGTGATGCGAATGCCGAGACCGTTATGGTGGCTGTCGGCTTGGACTGCATTTGCTACGCCGGAAGGTAAATTATGATCGACAAGGGCGCCGCCCGGATCGAATTGAAAGACCACATCGGTGGGCAATGGCGGACCGAAGTGTGAGGAGGCACCATAGCCTTGTCCGGCTTGGAAAACATAAGTGACCGGAGGCTGAACATAGGTAACGGGCGAGGTGTGCGTTCTTTTCGATTCCGGACGCGAGAGATTTTGTGCTGAAACTCTGTATGTCGTGTTGGCGCGAGTGCCGGCCAATGGATAACTGCCGTGCACTGTCGAGGCTGGCGAAAGACCATCTTGAACCAGGTGCTGCATGGCTTTGATGCGGCGCTCTTTTATCTGCGCAAATCGTCTTTCGTAGTGGTCTTGAATGGATGCCTGACTTATGCGAGAACGGCTCGCTGTGCCGGGTGTTCCATCCTGGCAAAATGCGGGCGGTTGGCAAAGCGTGAGAAGAAGCAAGGCTGCTGCTGGGCGCAATAGCATCATCGTGCGCTCCGAAGGTTGAGGGGGAGGAGGCTTTCAGTGTTGCCTGAGATTTGGTCGTTCTTGTGACGAGTCTTAGGAGGGTTTGGGGAGGGGGCTGCTTACGTTATACGGCTGAACCGCTGGGAAGTTGTTATCGACGTGTTAACAGTCCAGAGGAAGTAAACGTCCTTCCTCTTGTCACTCATGATCTGCTTCGTCGCATAAGAAAACAGGCTGGAGAGAATTGATCTCTCCAACCTGTTTAAGCCCCTTGATCCGGGAGTAATTCTATTTCTGAATTTTCGCCTTCACTCCTGTTTCCACTTTGATGGCTGTGGAAGGTGACAAACTGCTGCTGGTGCTGTGGCTGGTCGTAGCATTTGTGCTTTGAACGTTGGTGTGATTAACGCTTTGCTTCGACGATTTCAGCTCTGGGCGCATGGGCCGATTTGACGACGCGGCGGTCATAGACTGACCCCAAATTCCGGGCTGACCAGAGCCGGCGCCTGCAGATCCTGCTTGCACTTTTGCTTCGTCCGCGTACGCACACAGGCCTGGGAGAAGGGCTGCAACAATTCCGAGAATGTATTTGTGTTTCATGAGGTGCCTCCTGATGTGTGCGTGACTTGTTGTTCCTTGGTAGAGGAGATTCTTTTCTGATAGTTCCTAAACGCGTGAAAACCCGCACGGAAAGTAGCAGTTTGTAACTTTGGCTCCGGCAGCCGCAAGACAAAAAAGACGGCTGTTTAGGCCGTCTTTTTTGTTGTTCGAGGAGCACGCAGACTGCAAGGCAATCTGGTGATAAAAACTTATCTGTAGCTTCTGGTCACAGGACCTTTCTTAGGTGTTTTTGTCGGTGTTCTGTAATTTTTCACCACCGGCTTGGAATCAGCAGGCATGGTGTAACCAATTCCTCGCCCTTGCACCGGCGCAGTCGATGATCCGACCGGTTTCAAGTACGGTTGTGCGGCACCCTGGTTTGTCGACTGGGTTGTGGCGCTTGTGTTCGTCTGTTGAGAAGCACTGCTGTTCTGGCTGTTTTGAGCTTGATTAGTGGATTGATTCGCTGCCGACGAAGCTTCCTGGGTGGTTGCTTGCGAAGTGCTTGCACCACCCGCCATACTCGCAGCCTGTGATTCGCCTGCGTATGCGTACATATTCGGCAGCAGGGCAGTTATCACTCCCAGCACTGTATAGCGTTTTTTCATCATTAACTCCTGGTTTATACACTTCAATCTGTGAGCTTGGACCAGGCGCAGCGTCAAAGGTTCCTTAAAAGCACAAAGTTTTATTTCCTTTGACGCAACTTGCTATAGGTCTGCACTTTTGATCGCTGTTTCGATAACCCTGAAAGCTATTCTGGAGTCGCGCCAGCCCAGAAGTTCGAATATTTTTCCCTTGGCGGACATATACATATTGAAAAACAGCTCGGTCTCGTCGCGAAATGTTTGAGGAAGATCCTTCCATGTGTCAATATCACCGAATTGGGCTGACTGATCGTGCACACCAATGATGCGATCGTTTCGGATCGTTTCGCCATCTTGGACTTGTTGTGCCTCAAGGACGCCTAAAATTTTGCAGTGGACAAGACAGCCGGGAAAGGCTGCCTCGTCCATCAGAATTATTATGTCCAGTGGATCACCGTCATCTGCAAGAGTAGAAGGCACAAACCCGAAATCGAACGGCCAGGACAAGCCTCCTTTAAGTGAAGGACCGCATTCGAAAACACCAAGCTCCGGCAAATACTTGTATTTGTTTCTGCTTCCTTTGGGAGATTCGATGATTGCTCGGACAAGCCCTGTCTTCGGGTTGATTATTCCTTGATTTATTGCCGCCTTCGTTTTCGGATTGCTCTGCTTGTTTTTTTTCATGACGCTTCTTTCTTGTAATCGGCGTGCACATCCGTTCCTGCGCTGGTCGGTTTATCCAGATTGCCCTTTGTAAAAGGTGCCGGTGGCGCTTTTTCGATCTGCGCCCGTTGAGTGTTTTTAGCCATCATCGCTTCGGTCATGCCCGGCATAAGCGAATCCGACACACTGAAGATGCCCGCAGTCTTGCCGACGGCGACCTCTGATTTCGGTTTAAACACTAAATCTACAATGGCGTCGATAACATCTTGCGCGTCATTCAATGGCGGAATTGGAACGGACTTCCTGCCCGTGTAGTTAGCAGCGTGTTCGAAGAATGGTGTATCCATCGCCATAGGCAATACTGTGCACACGTGAATGTTATCCAATTGCAATTCTTGCAACTCTTGTCTAAGAGCAGCGCTCAATCCTAATACCCCATGTTTTGCCGCTGAATAAGAAGCATAGTATGGTGCCGGAATTCTGCCGATCATGGAAGCGACATTTATAAGCGTGCCCGAACCTTTTTCAATGAAGTGTTTCATTGCAAAATAGCTTCCGCACATAGTGCCCGCTAAGTCTACGTCCAGCACTTTCAAATGATCGGCGAGCGGAACATCGGAAAAGACGCCGATTGCAGCGGCTCCGGCATTGTTGATCCAGATGTCTACTTTGCCGAAGCACTCTACCGCGTGATTGAAGAGCGCCATAACTTCATTAGGATCCGCGACATCGGTCGGCACCGCTACTGCACTGCCACCAAGTCTGGCGCAGTCGGCCACGAGGGTGTTGAGCAGATCTTCCCGCCTGGCCGCTAAGACCAGTGATGCTTTCAATTTCGCAAATTCAAGTGCGCATCCTTTTCCAAAACCACTGGAGGCGCCTGTGATAACAATTACTTTTCCATATAAATTTCTGTCCACGGCAAATTCCTCTTTGGTAAAAACTTTGAGTGGCGCCTGGCAAGTCGATCAAGACCTGGCGGGCGTGCTAAGCGATATCCTTCTTCGGTCGAGTGGCCGTCGGGATGACAATTATTCTTTGACCGGTAAAATCGACGGCTCTGGTGCCTTTGGTTTGCGAGTTGTCTGCAAATCGCAGCGCTTCCTCAAATGAGTCGAACGTCTTTCTGGACTTGCCAATCGTGACCGTCCATTCTGATGTCTTCTTATCTTTCTTCATAGCTGTCACCTTTGCGATGACAGATAGACTTCATTGAATGTCCTAAGTTCCGTTTGAAATTTTGCCGGTTGTTCTCAGTTGGACTGAAACAGGTTCCGGGCTGTGGCAAAATTAAGCTAAATCTTTCGGCCACGCGGGATATTTTTCTTCTGCGTCCAGTCCTCCCTCACGAACTCTTGTCTTTCGCTGAGGTGTATTGCATGATTCTTGTCACTGGTGCGTCAGGCCATATCGGCAGTCGGGTCACGGAAATTCTTGCTTCAAAAGGTGCTCAGTTTCGAGCGATGTCCCGCACACCGGACCGCCTGGGAAAACCAAAAGACATTGATATCATATACGGTGACTTCGAGGATCCGAAGTCTCTGGAGAAGGCTTTTAGCGGCGTAAAGACTGCGTTGATTATTTCCGGAAACGCTATGCCGGGCAAACGCTGCTTTACGCATAAGGTCGCCTTTCAGGCCGCCAGAGAAGCCAATGTAGACCACATCATCTACCTGTCGCTGATGGGTTCGAGTTCTACATCGGCTTTTCCTTACAGCCGCGATCATTTTGAAAGCGAGAAGTTTCTCGCCGAAACGGGCCTCGCTTTCACATCCTTGCGCAATGCGTTCTACCTCGATATGTTTTTCCAAAAAATCGGTGCCGACGGAATCGTGCGTGGACCTGGCGGTGAAGGAAAGGGAGCTTTCATAACACGCGAAGATGCAGCGCAGGTTGCTGCCGCTGCTGCGCTCAATCCGCCCGTAGGAGTGATCGACATAACCGGCCCTTGCGCGTTGAGTATTGCCGAAGTAGCAGCGCGCTTTTCAAAACTGGTCGGCAAAGAGTTGATCTATCAGGATGAAACTGTCGATGTCGCACGTGTCCGCTTGCAAGGTTCGTTGAACGACGAATGGAAAAGGGATGTGGAGATCGGCTGGTTCGAGGCGATAGCCAGAGGTGAGCAACTGCCTGTAACCGACAGCTTTCTGCAAATGACCGGAAAACAACCGCAAACCATTGAGCAATACTTCGAGGATTTCCCGCATTTGTTCAATGTGCTTAACGGTAATCTGCCAGACGAAACAGACGACCAGGTGAGAAAGCTGGCTTAATTCCGGTAGCCAAGCGCTTTGATGTCAAGCGTCGTATTACCTTTTTGTCATGCGAAACACTTGATTAGTAGGGGATAATCGCCTCGATAATTCCCGAAAGTTGCTTTGCCTATGCCACTTGCGCCACAAAGCTCGATGCACAACAGTAGACTCTACAACTCTAGATACTTTGCTCTGCTTGCTTCGATTCTCGGATTGACCATCTTGGCTCCGATAGTCGAGCATGGTTTTTGGGCGCGTATGCTTGTCGGCTCATTGATGTTCGTCGCACTGTGGACAGGTTGCCTTGCAGTCAGCACCCAGGGCAACCCCACCTGGAAGCAGATGCTGCTGGCGACGCTCGCGTCGTTTCTGTGGGCGGTAGGATTTTTTGCGGAATCGTTGCCGGTCAACGCAGTGATTTTGCACTATGTGACTTACGCGGTGCTCTTGTGTTTCTTCGCCAATGTCGGCCGGCTGATGTTGGAAGATATTTTGCAGGGCGAAGTAAACCTCAACCGAATCTGTGGTGGCGTCTGCGTTTTTGTTTTAATAGGTCTGTGTTTTTCGCTTTTGCACATGATGGTGGCAGCCGGCGACCCGCAAGCATACCGTGACAATTTTGATAAATCGAGCAATTTCGGAGACGCGCTTTCACACGAATATCGGTATCCGAGCTTTATCTATTTCAGTTTTTGCACGCTCTCAACAGTCGGTTATGGAGACATCGTTCCAGTCAGCCGATTGGCTCGTTCTTGCGCAATGTTGGAAGCAGTTACCGGGCAGTTGTATGTGGCAATTTTGGTAGCGCGATTGGTCGGCTTACATATTGCCGGTACGGCATCCAAGAGAGGTCTGGTTGTAGCGGTGGATGCCGAAGAGACAGAAGAAAATCGTCGCAAGCTTGAAGAGACTCTTTCCAAGAATTCCGGGCTTTAGGCGCTGCCTGTCGCCCCGGTTCGCTCATTTATGTTGCGTTCGAGCGAGGAATATGAGACCATATAAAAGTATGGTAAATGCTTTTTGTTGTTGAGACCGAAATATGGAACATCCCGGCGCCCGGACGTCGGCAGGATTTCCTTCGCCTGCTGATGATTATCTAGAAAAATGCCTGGATCTCAACGAGCTGCTCATAACTAACAAGGTTGCCACATTCTTTATGAGAGTGGTTGGCGATGCCTTGAAGCCGAGCGGCATACGCAATGGCGATATATTGATTGTAGACAGATCGATAAATGCTGTTGCCGGCAAAATTGTCGTTGCTGTAATTGACGGTGAGTTGGTCGTGCGCCGACTCGAATCTCTAGACGGCAGACTTTTTCTTACATCGGATGATGCGCCGGCAGAAGCGGTTGCCATCGACGGTGAAGACATACAAATCTGGGGCGTGGCGACTACCTCTGTTCATCCGCTTTAGCAATGAGTAACGCGAAATATGCGCTCATAGACTGCAATAATTTCTACGTTTCCTGCGAACGCCTGTTTGATCCGAAATTGGAAGGCAAGCCGGTTGTGGTCTTGTCGAATAATGACGGATGTGTGGTATCACGCTCGAATGAAGCGAAGGAAATAGGCGTTCCGATGGGAGTGCCCTATTTCAAAGTTGCATATTTGGAGAAGCAGAAGGGGCTTATAGCGCGCTCTTCGAACTATCCGCTCTATGGTGAGATGTCGTCGCGCGTCATGAAAATGCTGGGGGAGTTTGCGCCCGGGCAGGAGGTGTATTCGATCGATGAATGTTTTCTTGCAGTCGGCGGTTTGCCTGATGCCGTTGCCACCGGCAGAGAACTCAAGGCTGCGGTAAAACAATCGCTCGGGTTGCCCGTGTGTGTCGGTATTGCACCTTCAAAGACTCTGGCCAAATTGAGCAATAACATTGCCAAATCTACCGCTAGATTTGGTGGCGTATTCGATTACACCGCTCTATCTTCCGAGAAGCAGACGCAAGTTCTCAAAGCAATGTCCGCGTCAAAAGTCTGGGGCATCGGACGCAATCTTACTGAAAAGTTGCAGAGCAGGGGCATCTACACAGCCTATGATTTGCGCGAAAGCGATGCGGAACAACTGGGCAAGCTCTTCAGTGTTGTGTTGAAACGGACGATTCTAGAACTTCGCGGTCAAGCATGCATCGGCTTGGAGCAAGTTGGAGAAGCGCGCAAACAGATACTTTCGTCGCGTTCGTTCGGACGCAATGTTTTCGAGCTTGCGGAGTTGGAAGAAGCCGTTGCGCAATACGCAACTCGCGCCTGTGAAAAATTGCGACGCGATCGGTCGGTTACATCGGAAGTGCAAGTTTCTGTTCGCACAAGTGCTTATGCAGATTCGACTTTTGCCGACTCGAAAGTAATTGCATTGCCTTACGCCACCGACGACACGATGCTCCTTGTGAAAACCGCCATTCAAGCCCTTCGCAGTGTTTACCAGAAAGGTTATACGTATCAAAAGGCGTCGGTATCTTTTGGAAAGGTGCAGCCAAAAGAAGGAAGACAAATTTCACTCTTTACTCCCAGCGGTGCCGACGAAAAATCGGAGAAAATGATGAAAGCGCTTGATGCTGCTAATTCCAGATGGGGAAGAGGAACGATTTTTTTGGCGGCTGAGGGCATTGAAAAACCGTGGCAGATGAAGGCGGAGCATAAGAGCCCTGCTTATACGTCAAATTGGAACGAGCTGCCGATTGTAAAAGCCTGACTTGCTAATGTGCGCGACTGATTTATGCAAGCTCAGCCAGTCTGTCGCGACGGATTCGAAAAAATCATATTGATCACGTCAACGCGTCTTATCGAATATGCTTTTACTGTCGCTTTGATTACGTTTTCTATTTCTTCTGATCTTGGGGAAAACACAAAAGCGCTGGGCTTTCCAACAATTTCTCTGACAATGCCGGCCAGTTGAAACTTTTGCAGCGCTGATTCAACAGCCGGTTGGCTCGAGTACAGCATTTTTGATAATGAATTCGCATCAACCGGCTGGTTCAAATTGATCATCGCGACAAGTAAATCTAGCTGCCACGCTGACTGTATTTGATCTTTCAGAAATGCTCGTACTTCAAAAGAGATTTCTTGCATAGGAATACCTGCCCACTAGAAGCCTGAACGGTGCTGCCGTTCGTAAAACGTTTACAATTTCATTTTGCCAGCCAAAGATCTCGCTTTGTCGAATGGTGAATTTTGACGGAAAGCGGAACCACTTTTTCCGTGTGTTTCAATGTTCCACCGAAACCATGCCACCACTTTGCCAGAGTGTTGGCGAGAACAATTTCTTTTAGTGCACTCATCCGTTTTGTCCTGGCTTCTTTTGACATGGACAGCGCATACGAGATTTGCTCCGAGATTGTTTCCGGTCTGAGATTTCTTAAGGTAAGGACATTCTCTTGCAATTCATTCCAAGCCCCGGCTCTTGCAGAAAGGATCAAAACTCCGGATTTAGAGCAGAGCGTGAATTCTTTTGCAGTAAGGTTCAGACCGTCGTAGACGGGTGAGACAAGCATGATTTCTGCGCGCTTGTAGAGCCAGGCCAACACGTTTGGAGAGACGGGGGTGTCAATCCAAACAATGGGCTGCCAGCCTTCCGCGGTCCAACGCTGGTTGATGGACTCGCAGAGAAATCTGCATCGATCCCAATATTCGTCATAGGCAGTCAAACCTGCTCGGGTTTTTTGGCACACCTGAAGGAAAGTAATCTTTCCTATTTTGTCCGGATTGTGCAGGAAAAAATATTCAATCGCTTGTAAGCGCTGAAAAATTCCTTTTGTATAGTCGGCGCGATCGACTGAAAGCACAAAGGGCTTTTTAGCAAAACCTTTGATGTTCAAATCGAGGCAAATTGAGCTTTCTTCTCTAGACTTGCACAGCCAGAAGTCGCTGTCCAGTCCAAGTGGTTGATGAACAACACTGACTGTGTTTCCGTTTGAATCCGTGACTTCGTTATTGGCAAAGTTGACTCTGTATTCAGGCAGATGTCGGTCTACAAAAAGCAGAAAGTTGAGCACATACTCTTGAATGTGAAAGCCGACCTTCGCACTGGCAAGTAAACCCTGCGCTACTTCGGCAATATATGGCACGAAGTTCTCATGCACTGTCTTGGGCCACGGAATATGCCAAAAGAGATTGACCGCGGCATGCGCTCCGTTGGTCAAATACTGCGGGCAAAGCGCGAGCTGGTAGTCATTGACGAATGCGTTGCGTTTCGGCCCCCTCTGCTCGACTTCCAGCACATTTAATGCGTAGCTCATGTTGAGCTGCTTGTACATTGCTCTGTCAGTTTCATTGAATGTTGCAAACTGCGGAAGCTCGTGCATTAACGGCCACAAGAATTCATTGCAGTAGCGATAGTGACCTTCGATAATTTTGAAAGGAATCTGACAGACTTCTTCTGTTGAAATGAGCTTGCCGGCTTTCTTTCTCAGTCCGGAGCCGTGCAAATACCACCACTGTTGTCCATTAGTGCTTTGCTCGATAACCCGGGACAAAGTAGCGGAAACGCCGCCAGGCGTTGATGGACCTCTGTAAGACAGTATATTCATTGATTCCTCACTTCCACAAAGCGTAGTTCGCACGCTCACGCGGTAGGCATGCGAGTTGTGGTCAAATCTATAGCTAGTGTATGATGCGAAGATTTCGCGAAAATTTCGATTAGCGGCGTGCGCTGGGAAGCTCAAGAACCCTACAACGAAAGAAGGTCGCCGTTAAAGCGACCTTCTTTGTCCTGCGAGGAACCGAATGGATGATCCTGTGGCCGTAATTGCGTGACACTGAAAAAGGTGTCGTTTAGCAGATGTATATCACGCGTTTTTGAAACTCCGCTGATCGGGACGATTTATTTCACCGGATCGCCATGAGTATATACGGAAGCTTTCCGAGGGGTAACCAGCAAATATTCAATTATGATAAGGTAGCATAGCGTTATAAAATTTGCAGCCGCTAAACCTTTGTCGTAAAAGGGTGTCGGGGAACGTTACGATTCATGCCCAGTATTAAGCTGTCAGTTAACACCTGAAGTTGCTAGGGAAAACCCGATCTAATGAGCTCTATTCAGCTTATTGAGCCTTTCTTCGGTATTTTGCTTCATTATCACCATTTGCTGTGTGCCCAGGACATTTATATCTTTTGCCAGTTTGTTGAACTGTGTCAATTCTGCAGGAGAAATGGTGAATAGGACGGTTCCATTTTTTTGAATTTGCCACTGCCCGTAGTGTGCTTTGTAAAAAGACAATTGATCGCGAATTTTTTCAAGCATTTGATGTTCCAGGTCCAAGGTTCGAATCGCAGACGGTCCTTCTTTCAAATCTACGCAGGTTTCTTTGACCTTGCTACTCATGCTGATCAGAACATCAATCATTTTCAATCTGGTTTCAAGATCGGCGGGCGACTTGAGCGTTTCAACTTTTGCCCCGCCCAACGATTTAAATTCCTCGAGCTTAGTTCTGTATGTCTTCACGGCGTCCGACATCGCCCGCAATTTTTTCGCGTCTTCCGGATTTGAAGTTTCCGCGATTTTGTCAAAGCTCTGTGTTACAGCATTCACTTCATCTTTGCTTAAATAGCGATTTTCCTCGAATGCTTTCTTCTCAACTATCAGCGCTGCAACTGCTTCTTTCTCTTGCGCAGATTTTGCACTATCCACTTTGTCCGTGGAAGTGCACGCGGCCAAAAAAGTGGCCGACAAAAAAATTGTTGAAGCAACATTCAAAAATTGCTTAGACAGATTTTTGCGCATGTTTTTCCCTGACCGCCGACCTGCCGTCAGTATACTCGCATTTTAGGTCTCGATCACTTCAATAATTGCCTGACGGCGAGTACTCCGATACCAACTGATCGTGAACTTTTCGTCTCTCATTTTGAGAAGAGCCGGGCATTGGATAGAAGAAGACGTAAAGCTCTTCTCTGTTGCCGGCATGCTTAGTCCATAAGTCATGAAGCTGTTCGGAAACACCGGGGAGATCTTGATTCAAATTCTCCGCATGTCCAAAGAATAAAACTGTGTGAGACTTCGGTTTTTCCGTCGGATTTTGTTTGTATGTCACCGCAAAAACAGCCGGCACGGGCGGAGCAATGGAGACTTTCAACTCACCACCGCTGGCGAATTTATATCGTTGCATTTTGCCCCATGATACTGACATACAAATACCTCCATTCGAGTCGCGGAAGAGAGCATTCCCGAAAGGCAGTTGCAAGAGCTCGAGAACCGGAAAAAGCGATTGCGAATGAGATCGGAGAATTCATCACCTGTTTCTATTATCTCATTTGAAAATGCTCATTGCCGCACAATATTCGGCATTTATTAGGATAAGCGGCTGAGGTGTCGTTCCTCACGACATTAATTCTTTAGCCGACTGCAAAAATTATTGCGCGCGCTTACGGAATGTTAGCCAATTTGTTTGCTTGGCAGTAAGCGACCTGTCCAGTCCCATCGGCTTGACGTTCTTGTCCGATTCCCGATACCAGCCTTCGTCGTAAGCGCCCATGTCGGTATAAAGCGCATCGATGGCTCCGGCGTTTTTCAAATCTTGCCCGAAGGCTGTCAATGTAATAGGGGTCTTGCTTTCAAAAAGCGCTGTTTTACCGTCTTTCAATTTTGCAATTGCACGGCGCTGAAAAAGAGTTTTGTCTTTGAAGTGCGCTGCCTGTCCATGCTCAACAACGAGGAATTGTTGAAAGAAGGACGCTTTTTTCTTAGTCAAATCTTCCAGAAATTTCGCAGTGAGTGCTTTCCCTTTGTTGGTCGGCATCAGGGAGATAGAGCCGTTTTGAATGATGGCAGCGCCACCAAAACTATCAGCTACAAAGTGTCTGTGGTGCAATTTCCCATCATGGATATAGACGCCGTCGATCGAGCCGACATAACTTGTAAAGGCGCATGGAATGCAGAGCTTGATCGAGTTATCTGTCTTGTCCGGACGCTTGATTTCGAATGATGCTGCCAGTGGTCCCTGATAAAACAATGTGTACTCGTTACCCGACGGCACCTTAATCGACTTGATTTCCAGATCTGCCGATTGTGCAGGCGCTGGCAATGACATTGAAAACAGTGCGGCAAGAATCAGTAGCGTTCTTCTAAACAACTATTTGCTCCTGTCAGTTCGATGCGACGTTCGTGCAGTCAATAATAGAGCACGCGATCATTAAATGCTCAATTACAACTATACTTACGCCCTTGAGCAACTAATTAGGGAATGTTTCGGACGGATGAGCCCAATCGATAACGGCGAAAAGACACTTCTATTTCTGTCAGCGGAGGAGGAGCTATGTCGTTTGGCTGGTTCAACTTTTGATGCGGAAGC
>JADYYD010000187.1 GCA_020853845.1 Candidatus Melainabacteria bacterium | reverse complement strand
TTGTCGGACGCGAGATAACCGGCGACGATCCGGAAGTCGTCATCAAGCGCATGTTCAGCGCCGTTCCAAATGCGCCTGTGGTCGTTTTTGGAGGACCAGAAGACGAAGAGTACAGGCGCCGTTTGATCGGCTTCGGCGCAGTGGATTGCCTGGCGTCCGGCAGATTGCGCTCTGAATTCATCATGCGAGCCTCCATGCGGGCTGCAGAAAAATCGAAGGCGCAAGCGAGCGCCGGCACCGATTTTGCTGCACTTGCCTCAGTCATGCTCCTGGAGTTGAGTTTAGATGGAGTGTTTGCCTATGACCAGCAATTCAAGATCGGTCTATGGAATTCTCGAATGGAGAATATCTTTTCGATAAGCGCCAGGGATGCAATCGGCAAACATGCTTTCGAAGTGTTGCCCTTTCTCGAAGATATCGATGAGGATGAGATTTTCGTTGCGGTGAGGCAGGGGCGCCCGGTCAAGCCGCACGAGAGACCTTTTGTCCATCCGAAGAGCGGACGCAAAGGTTTATTCGAATCTTCCTATGTGCCTTTGAAAAATGCCGGCAATGAAGTTGCCGGCATTTTGTGTCTGTTCAGAGAAACATCCAGAAATGAAGAAAAACAGTCCTGCGCTGCGCCGGCGCCCACCGAGTCGGTTTTTCAAAAATTGGTGGAGAGCCCATATGCCGGAATTCCAGGACCGATGAGCGTCGCTTCGTCAAAAGCCGAAATTATGGCCTTTAACCAATCGAGGACGATTGAAAACGCTCCTATCGGCATTTGGAAATTGGACACCAGGTTTCAAGTCGCAAAAGTCAACCCGACTGTCTGTATTCAGCTTTCCAAAGCCGAATCCGACTTGATTGGCAAGTCCTTTTTCCAGCTTGTAACATGCGTCAAAGAAGGCGTGCTCAAGCCGGTCTTAGAGAAAGGCGAGCGCATACATCTGGAAAATCTCTTTGCTCAGGCTAATAGCTCCATGGATAGCAATCCCGTTATTTGGGACATGGCCGCCTGGCCTCTCAAAGGAGATAACGACGAGATTGTGGGCGTCTGCTTGAGCACGATGGAGGTGACCGAACGGCGCCGGTTGATTCAGCAAAGAGAGGATTTTGTCGCCACCCTTGTGCATGATTTGAAGACGCCGCTGCTGGGCGCGGAAAAGACTTTAGAATCAATGATAAGCGGGCTTGTGGGCGACCTGGATCCAGAACAGAGTGATGTTTTGGGTATGCTGAAACGCAGCAATCAACAGCTCTTATCCATGGTGCAGAATCTCATCGAGTTCTATCATTACGATAATCAGCCTGCTGTCGAGCACAACGAAGATGTGGATATCAGCGAACTTTTGCTCATTTGTGTGGACGAATTATTTGCTCTTGCTCAACAAAAGGAAATCAAATTGTCGGCCAAAGTGCCGGATGGATTGCCGCGAATCAAAGGCGATCAATTAGGTTTGAAACGCGTGTTTATCAACCTTATCGACAATGCCATCAAATTCTCGAAAAAAGGCGCTTTTGTCGAGGTGAACACCAGGAAGAAAGGAAACTATATAGAAGTACGAATTCGCGACACCGGATTGGGCATTGCCGAGTCCGATCAGGAAAGATTGTTTCAGCGCTTCTTTCGCGGCGAAAAGGGCAAGCGATTTGCTGTGGGCACCGGCCTCGGGCTGTATTTATGCAAGAAGATAATCACAGACCACAAAGGCAAAATCGACGTGGTCAGCAAAGAAGGACAGGGCTCTACTTTTATCGTCAGTTTACCCGCACCAAAAGTGTGATCGCAGTTATCAGCCTGCATATCACTCTAACAGGTAATGCCGAGGCGGTAATGCCAATGATATCTTGTAGGTAAGGGACCGGAAATAGGTTCAATTCGTTCAATTCAAACTCCTTTTGCAGTGCCAACCAATGACTAGTGCAGTGGACAACATCCGAGCGCTGGTAGTTGGAGGCGTCCCGATTTCGACCCGCCGTGCCAATGGCGAACTTAATCTCGGCTCGCCGATAACTACCATCACCGTAAGAGAGCTAAATGAAGCTTTTGCTGCGCTATCGAGCTGTTTTCACGATGCGGTCCTGCTCAATGCGATTCTTTTGACCGAAGCCGGCGATGAAGTTATCTCGAAAATTACCTTGCTCAGTCCCGGCAGCGTGATAATCGTATTTGACGAAGTGGAAAGCGAGAAGAGAGCTTTGCAGTTGATTGCCATGGGTGCAAGCGAGTGTTTGACAGTGGAGGAGAGCAATGCCTCCAATATACGCAAAACCTTGCTAAAAACCTTGGAACGCAATCATGGCGCCGGGTGGCTTGCTGATCAGATAAGCGAAACTCTCCTGAACAGCACATTCGAAGGCCTGGTCGTTATCGACAAACAGTCGCAAATACTGTTATGGAACCCGGCGATGGAAAGAATCTTCGAAGTGGACCGCCACGAAGCGACAGGAAGATTGTTTGAAGAAGCATTGTCTGCGTTGACTCTTAAAGACGAAGGCGAAGAGATCGGCAGAGCACTCGAGGGAAAAAGAGTGATTTCGCGCGATCGCTATTTTTATAATGAAACGACCGGCAAGAGCGGATTTTTTACAGCCTTCTATAGTCCCATGCGCAACCGGCGCGGAGAAATCGTCGGTGCCCTGGGCATCGTGAAAGACGTAACCATAAGCAAACTGAACGAGCGCAAATCACTGGAAATGGGTCAACGCATGGTGGCATTGACCAACGCCAGTTCAAATATGCAGTGGATAAGCGATTGTGCAGAGAACAGAGTCTTCTTCAACAAACGTTGGCTGGAGTTTGTCGGCAATGAGTTGGATGACGAGCAGGGGTGCGGTTGGCGGCGGCACGTGCATCCGGAAGATCTGAAGCGCTATCGTGAAACAACCGAAGATGCCTTCGAGAGCAAGATGCCCTGGCATATCGAAGTAAGACTGAAAGGCTCGCACGGACGCTATGTGAGATATTTCGAGTCGGCATTTCCGCTGTTTCTGTCTGATCGATCATTCATCGGTTATGTGGGCTATTGCACTGATATAAACGGCGGTCGCACCACCAACCCGAAGTTACCGCAGGCACTCTGCGGCACCATGACTTTCAATTCGTTGGAAATGTCTCCTATCGGAATTCTCAATCTTGATAAAGAGCTGACCGTATGCAATGCCAATCAGAGAATCGAGGATCTGTTCGGTGTTCCGGTCAAAGAGCTGATTGGAAAGAGAATCTCCGAAATTCTCAGCGGGTTTGATCTCACAACCTTGCAAGTTGTGCTCTCTCGAGGAGAAAGAATACAGCTCGATAATCACAGAGTGCTTTTGGAATCCGAATCGGGAGAATCGGTGCGTTACTGGGATATTTCGCTTTGGCCGCAGAAAATCGCCGGTGCCGACACGGTCGGTGTTTGCATGAGTTTCATCGAAGCTACGGAGCGATATGAGAACAGTCGAAAGAAAGAAGAGTTTGTGGCGGCTCTAGTGCACGATTTGAAAACTCCCTTAATTGGCGCCGAGCAAACACTGGATGCGATGCTAAAAGGCGCTATGGGACCGGTGGAAGCGGGGCATGAGCAGATGCTTTCCGTTTTGCAGAAGAGCAATCGCTCGCTTCTTACCATGGTGCAAAGCATGATTGATTTGCACAGATGCGAGAGTGATGTTCTGCAAATGTCTTTGCAATCGATAAAACTGGCTGCACTGGCAAGAGAGTGTGTTGAGGAATTGCGAGTCCTTTTCAACAGTCATGGGATTGAGCTGAAATGCATGATTGATATGCGGGCTGAGAATTTGAACGTGATGGGCGATCGAATGGCTATCCGACGGGTAATTTTAAATCTCCTCGATAATTCTCTAAAATTTACGCCTTACGGCGGGTCCGTAACTATTTCCATTCGAAACGAAGGACAACTCGTGAAGCTGGATATTGCTGATACCGGTATTGGTATCAAAGAAAGTGAGCGCGAAAAGATTTTTGCAAAGTCATTTCAGGGCGAAGTCGGAAGGAAAATACATGGCAGCGCCGGTATCGGGCTTTTCGTTTGCAGAAAAATTATCAGAGCGCACAGCGGCGATATTACCGTGGCGAGCAATGATCTAAACGGCAGCACTTTTACAATCAACCTACCTTTGAATGCTCGCAAAGAAGGGTTGATCTCTGAATTCAAAGGTGCCGGAAAAGCCGGATGCAATCACGGTTGAGGTTGTGGCTGCGGTGGCGGCTGTTCATTGCTCACAGGTTTCTCATTGGTGCTCAAATCAAGCAAGCGATCATATAACGAACCGGAATAGATCTTCTCGCCGACCGTGTATGCCACCATAGTCGTCATCAATAGCGGCAGGAGCAGGTTGAAGTCGCGTGTTATCTCAAAAACGATAACTGTGGCGGTAATCGGCACGCGGGCGACGCCGCTGAAAAAAGCGCCCATTCCTGCCAAAGCAAAGAGATCAGGGGCATTGGCGGCGTTGGCCCACTCGCCTAACTCGGTGGCTCCAAGCATGTAACCGGTCGCACAACCGATCGTCAGACTTGGTCCGAAAAGCCCTCCCGGTGCACCGGAAATATACGAAATTATGGTGATGAAAAAAGAAACAGCCAGCGCCGTACCAGCGAATTCAAGGGTGGGGTTGTGCGCGATGATCAAATATTTGATGCCGGCAATGTTGTGCATCGATTGCGGCAGAACGGCGATAGTACCGCCACAAATCAATCCGGCCAATCCGATTGAAACTGGATAGTTGTTTTTGAAAACTCTTACTCGCCACTTCATGCCCAGGATTATGAGCCAATTGAAAAATGATCCGAGCGCACCGCAGACAATACCAAGTATGAAAAGATAAGGAATATCCTCAAAGAGAAAATGGCAGATGGGAAAGTCAGAGTGAGACGAGAGATCAAGCGAATGGTTGCCCAATAATTGGGACATTGAGGCGGCCGCGAAGCATGCCAGTCCGGCAGTGATGACAAAGACGCTAGAGACTTCTTTGACGAGTTCTTCCACAACAAAAATCACGCCTGCAAGCGGTGCATTGAAGGCGGCGGCCAGACCTGCTCCAGCACCGGCGGCGAC
>JADYYD010000186.1 GCA_020853845.1 Candidatus Melainabacteria bacterium | reverse complement strand
GGCAAGCGAAAAACATAGCGCGCGCGCTCGAAGCCGAGTTGTATTTCTACTCGCGTGTATTCGATTTCGAATTGGGAAATCCTGTCGAGCCCGTTGAAATCATCAACGAAGACGCGCTCACGAAGGTGGCCGGCACGCGCTAAATACTGAGAGAAAGACTTCGCGCCACTTAATTGGCCGAGACGCGCTGTTCGGAATTTTTCGCTTCTGCGGTTTCGCCTTCGGCAGATTCTTGCGTTTGCTCTTTCACTTCCAGCATGGATGAGACTTGTGCGAGCATCTGCTTGCGCTCCGATTCGGCTGCCTTTTCATACTGCCTGAAGAGACCGGCAATTTGCAGCCAGCGCTCGTCGCTTGAATCCGGAACAGAAAGCCGCATAGCCAGGTCGCGCATCAGTTGAGAGAAGGAGAAACATTCGCCGTCCAGGTTTTGATAGCCTTCGTCCTTCTCGATGGCAATGCCCAGCCTGAGCGCGGAAACATAAGCATCGACCGACGGCTCGATTTTGAGAAGCTCGCGTTCGAGCAGCACCAAATCCGATGCCATGAACATCTGCTCTTTCATCGATGACGAAGGGGTAAAAACATCAGGCACTGAAAGTGGTGCGTCGTCATCCTCATCGTCGTGATGGCGATCTCTGCGATCGTCTTCTTCGTGTCCGGAGTAGACGTGTGTTCTAAACCGGGGATGATTATCCGGATGCTCGTCCTCGCGCTCGAAATAGTATTCGGAAAGCCCGCTCATATTGAAGCGGCGCTCTCTGCGGGCCAGGTCTATGCACAGGAAGGCAGCCAGGAGCACGGTCAGTACCGCGGCATAAGGCATCAAATATTGCGAATGTGTGCTTTCCAAGGGCAGGAAAGCCGTGATTAGTCCTTCACGCTTCACTGTCAGGAGCGCGCCGCTCCAGGTCGCGGTCAAAAGACCCAGTACGATTGCCGTGGGCAGCTTGTGAGTGGGTGCGGCTTTGGTACCCAGAAGAATGAATAATCCGGCCGAGATGCAGGCGCCAATGACCCAGGCGGCGCCGTTCAAAATTGCCAGGGGCGGCACTACCGCTGCTGCATCCTTCCAGGCGGCAAAGAGGAACTGACCAATGGAAAAGCCAATAACTCCCCCCGGCAGTACGAGGAGCCATCTGAACGGCGAAGTGTTTTGACCTTCCATGGTTTCTGATTTCCGTGATGCCTGAATTGTAAAGATAACATAGATAATCTATATGCTGAACGTATTGAGAGCCAATTTAATGGCCATCCGCATGTTGGTTTCCCCACCTCCGACGCGCCGGGTTCATCGCTTCGCCCGTCATAGGCACGAATCTCACTGGAATGAGCCGTTTTGATTGCAGGCCTCCCTTGGTAAGTGTGAAAACCATCAGGTCTTGGCTTCCCTCCCCCACCGGAATAATCAGCCTTCCGCCTTCTTTCAGTTGGGCGATAAGATGCTCGGGGATGTGGTCGGGCGCTGCCGTAACCATGATGCAGTCAAAGGGCGCTTCCTCCGGCCAGCCGCGATAGCCGTCAGCGTTCCGAATTTCGACGTTATCGATGCCCAGTCGTGCCAGTCTCTGGCGCGTTTCGTCAGCCAGTTCGGCAATGATTTCCAGTGAGTACACCTTCCGGCATAGAGCCGCAAGAACGGCGGACTGGTATCCGCAACCGGTGCCAATCTCCAGCACCCGGCAGTCCTTCGTCAATCCCAGCGCTTCCGTCATGAGCGCGACGATGTACGGCTGCGATATCGTTTGTCCGTTTCCGATGGGCAGCGCCCCGTCTTCGTAAGCGTGATCTCTGAGCGTCGGCGGAACGAATTCGTGACGCGGTATTGCCCGCATGGCTGCCAGCACATCCGGATTTTTGATGCCCCTCGCAGCAATCTGCGTGCTGACCATGGCGCTTCTTTCGTTGACCCGAGCCGGTATTTTGCCCATCGCCCAGTTTCGCAAAGGAGCAAAGGCGTTATCCAATCCGGCTTTGAATCTGTTTCTTTCAGGCATCTTTTCACACGGCAGGTCCTTCTTCGATTGTACTCTTTACGACTTGCTCGAGGGCCGGATCGAAGCAAATAGCATATGATCACGTTACGAATTTTGGTTGGTGTTTCGTACACCGCCCGACTTGGATTTTTTGCTGAGGAAATTTAGTGCAATGAGCTTAAGCGGCAAGACTATTTTTATAACCGGAGCATCACGCGGCATAGGCAAGGCGATAGCCGAACGTGCAGCAAAGGACGGCGCCAATGTGGTGATTGCCGCCAAAACAGTCGAGCCCAACAGTAAATTGCCCGGCACCATATTCAGTGCGGCTGAAGATATTGAAAAACTGGGAGGGAAAGCACTCGCGTTGCAAGTTGACGTGCGGCATGACGACCAGATTCAGAACGCGGTTGCGCAGGCTGTTGAAAAATTCGGCGGTCTGGATGTCCTGGTCAACAACGCATCAGCTATCAGTTTGACCGGCACCCTCGAAACTGATGCGAAGCGCTTTGACTTGATGCATCAGGTTAACGTGCGCGCTACGTATCTCATGTCCCGGGCGGCCATTCCTCATCTGGAGAAAGCTTCCAATCCTCATATTTTGAACCTTTCGCCGCCCCTCAATCTCGATCCTAAATGGTTCGGCAATCACGTTGCTTACACCATGTCCAAATACGGAATGTCCATGTGCACATTGGGCATGGCCAGAGAGTTAAAGAAAAAACGCATCGGGGTCAATTCGCTCTGGCCTGAAACGGGTATCGCCACGGCCGCCGTGAAAAACCTTCTGGGCGGAGATGACGCCATGAAAATGTGCCGGATGCCGGAAATCGTCGCGGATGCGGCTCATTGGATTCTCACGCAGCCATCCGCGGAGTGCACAGGCAATTTTTACATTGACTCGGAAGTTTTGAAGAATGCGGGCATAAATGATCTGGAGTCATACGCAGTGATGCCCGGTCAAAAGCTTATGCCTGATTTCTTCCTGGGATAAGCCTGCATCGAGTGCCTGGTTGCTGCAATGAATGAATTCTCCGGGAGATGCTTCCTTCCATGACTGACATTCTGAGCCTCTTCAATGCCGAACATTCCGACGAAGCTGCCTTGCGCAGGATTATCGCCAGTTTGCAAGACGGCGGTATCTACAAGGCGCGAAAAGCTCTTATTGAGATGGAATTCGAAGAGATGAATCAGATGTCTTTGGGCACGAACCCGCCTGAAGATCGAGAAAAGATCAGTCAGGGATTGACTGAAATAGTTGAGAAGTATGGTGAGGAGGAAACGATCGCCATGCTTTTGATTCACCTGAAAGATAAGTTGCCGAAGGATAGTTCTTTTGACCCATTGGAACTGTTGCGTAACCCGCGGCCCAGGACCCCCATAGAATCCGAATATGAGCAGATGCTCGGAAAAATGTATCGCCAGCCAAGCTTGTCGTCGGTGTCAGATGTTATAGCCGAGCTGAATCTTTCTATTGAAGTTCAAAAAGGGACTGCATCAAAAGCAGAATACGACAATCTGGTTGGAATTGAGAGCTTTTTCAATACCATGTGCGGAGACGTTTTCAGCGGCTCAAAGGCTGTCGTCAAAGCCAACAAAAATCTGCAACAAAACGGCTTGATTGCTGCCAAGGAAGAACTAGCCGTTGCCTTTGTTTGTTTGCGCGAAATGATAAAGTTCAGTTCCGAAAGAGATCCGGCACTTGAAGCCTGCGCGGAGCAAGCCAGGTTCGAATCGCGCCATAGGAAAACCGTCGCGAGAATCGACAAAATAATAGACGAACTGGGGGTGGATGCGGTTGAAGCCCACCTCAAGGAGCGCTTCGGTGCCTTGGCTGATGATTTGGAATCACCGATGCTTTATCCCTCACAGAAAAAAATCGAGTGTTCGCCGGAAATGGAAAGAGCGATGATCGGTCTTTGGGGATTCGACTACGAAGAATAGCCGTTATTGCTTGACTCGCTCGGTTTTAACGGCTGCCAGATCTTCGGAAAAATCTTCAGCATCGGAAAACTTAGGCTCGATAGCTACCTTACCGTTGTGATCTAGAAAACCCGTTTTGTCGTCGGCTACTACGCGAGCCATTCCGCCGGAAAACGGATGTGCCTCGTCATACGAAAGCGGTACGATCACTTTACCCTTCTTGTCTATGAAGCCCCACTTCGCTGCCACCAAGGATGGTGCCATGCCCATTTGCCATCTGCCTTTAGCGACTGGAGCCAGACCCTCCGAAAACGGCAGCCCGAAGCTGTAGTTTCCGTCGATGGTTTTATTGCCGTTGCTGTTGATATAAGTCCACTTGCGTGGGCGCCCATCTTTTTGTTTCTCGCCTGTGGCAACGCATGCCAGCCCTTCCGAAAATGAGCTTGCGCCATCGTAGGCAGGTTTGATAATCGGTGTTCCTTTCGAATTTAAAAAACCGAAGAGTCCGCCCGTCACCAGCCAGTTGTAGCCCATGCCGGTAAGTCCCATGACCTTGCCGCTCAATTTCAAATATGTGAGCGTGTTGTCCTGTCCAGGCAGAATTAATTGATATGACGGTTTAACTATGTACGTTC
>JADYYD010000185.1 GCA_020853845.1 Candidatus Melainabacteria bacterium | reverse complement strand
TGGTCGCCGAAGCCGAAGAGGACAAGCGCGAGTTCAACTCGCTGCGCGGTTACAGCGCCGCCGAGCGCCGCACCATCCTCATCGCTCGCCGCCACGGCGAGGACGACATCGAGCTGGTTCGCGGCTCCCGTCGTCGCACGCACTAAGCGGCTGGGAAGCCGGATTCCGCGGAACGTCAAAGCGCAAGCCTAGACTCATCCGCGGACTCCGGCGACTCCCGCTGCTGCTCAAGAATTCGACAGTCGTTGCAAACTCCTGAGTTGCAGCGACTTAGAAGCGCATACGAAGCGATGCTCAGAAATGTGCTCGCCAAGTAGGCGCGCATCGACGCTCTGGTGAGTGCCGGTGCAGCGTTGTGGATTCGCATCCGCAGCGCAGGTGAAGTCGGTCGCATGGTGCGGTCGGCTTCTTTGGTAGAACCGACTACGGTGGAGCGCTCGTCAGGAAGCGCCTCTGCCTGGTCATGACGAGGAAACTGTTATGACGACGAACATCGAAACCACCAATGGCAGCAACGAGATGATCGGCAACACAGGCTGGAGCTGGCGTGATGCGGCATCCGAGGCGAAGCAGACGGCGCGCGAGCACCGCCTCTTCCCGCGGAACAGCCGCCGGCGCAGCAACCGCCGCTCGCCGCAGCCCGGTCTGATGGTGACCAACCCGGCGCGCTTCGAGCGCGAGACGGGCTGGACGCCGGAAGCCGCTCTCGAAATGGCTCTGGAGTGCCGCAAGGATGCTCGCATCTTCGGCCGCCGGGGTCACTGACACTAACTGCAAGACAAGCAGGAAAGTCAGTTGCTGGCTCAGTTCTCTAAACTGACCTACCAGAAAGGACGTCGGCACTTGCAGACTTGATGTCGCAACACATCAAGCTCGGCAAGCACCGGCGTTGGTAGTCACCTTGGAAAAGCGAGGGTCCTTCCCCCTCGCCTTTCCTTTTTCGCCGCATCTTTACTATCTGCTTTAGTATCTCTCTGCGAACGCAAACGAAGCTCGATTGCTGTTGCCACTTGCCGATTTCGATTAAAATGGCTGTGAGTCAAGGGAAAGTTGCAGCAGTGCGCGAACACCAGATCGTCATCAGCCTCAAGCCGGAGCAGTTTCAAGAAGTGCAGAAACAAGCACGGGCAGCCGGCGCGCAGTCCGTGGGAGCATTCGTGCGCCAGAATCTGCTTCTCTTTCTCGGACTGGAAGAGGCTGAAGCGGCAAAGAAAAGCTCCTCTTCACTCTCGCCGGCCGTTCAAGCCGATCCCGACTGGAAATTCATTGCCTCAGAATTACGCCGCTTGCACCGCGAATTGAAAGTTCTCTCCAGCGAAGCCGCTGCCTCAACCACTTTGGCAACCGATCTTTCCGGCAACAGCAGTGCCGGTCCGCTTCTGGCTTCCACTGTCGGTTTAGCGGAAAACTATGTCGAGCCGCCTGCCCCCGCGATTTACGAGGCCCCGCGCGCTAAGGAAAATTTCCTCACCCAGGGAGCGCCCCTCAGCGCGGACGACTACGATGCCGATTTGGACGACGGCTACGAAGAGTCGCTGATCCTGCCGCCCGCGCATGGTATGTCAGGCACACCGGCGGCGCCGTATTTCGGCACTCCCTCAATCCGTTCTCCTTTCGGACTGCCGCTGCCGTCCCAGCAACTCCCGCTTTCCTCGCCCTTTTCAGCCCATACTTTCATGCCCAACATCGCCCCACTGCCTGCCGACCTGGGCATGACCACATCGCCCGCAGCCGAAACTTATGACCCGGATTTGGTCGAGGAAATAGTTTCGAATTTTGCCAGACCTGGTGCGCAGAGCGTTCCACAACAACCGGTTGCCGCGCCGGAACAAAATCCGGTTTCACAACCTGCCGCCGAAGCTGTTTCTCCTGCTCAAGTCGAAACCCAAGCAGAGCGTCCCGCCCCTGTTGTCGAGCCTATTGCCGCTGCGCCCCTTAAAGAACCTGCACCGCCCGTCGTTGCGCAAGCTGTACCTGAAAACACCGCCGAACCCGTTGCATCTGCGCCATCTGCGCCACCCCGGCAGGGCTCGCCTCAGCCTCGGACCGCTTCGCAAAGCGCAAACGAAGCCGGCGCATTCGCACCGCAAAAGGACGACATGGAAGTGCTTGCCGACAGAGCCTTTGCCATTTCACCTCGGCTCGGCGCCATCGAACCGGAGGTGGTCATGCAACCGGCGCCAACAAGAAGCTTTGCCGACACGCTGGAAGAATTGCTCGACGCAGGGCTCATCAATCAGGTTCTTTCGCAACCGGAAAAAGACGATGCAAGCGATGAGTATGCCGGTGAAGTGCAGGCTCCGCCCGAGGACTTCGTGGCTGACGAAGATGTGCAAGTCTACGTCCAGGAAGTGGAAGTCGCTTCGACGGTGGATGCAACAGATAGCGAAAGTGACGCTCAGTCTGATAAAACCGGCGAGGAAGAAAGAAATGACGACGAGGATGAAACCCCTCAGGTCATTCAGCACGAACCGCCTCCTCCTCCAAAACCGATTGGTTATGACGACACGCCGGACGAAAACGAGCCGCCCAAGCCGCCTCCTCGCCGCAAGAAACTCATGTGAAACTTCGTTTTTTGAAAACCGCCCGCTACACTTCGTTTCAATTTTCCGCATTTGAAGTGGTGTTTTTCCCACCACTAACCGGGCCAAATGAGTTCTGGAGAATTGACGACCAGAATTTTGTCGCTTAATATCGTCGCTGTTCCGATGGCGGGAACGCTGATCAGCCAGCTTCTGACAGTTTTAGTCTATATATGCAATTTAAAGACCCAAGACGGGGGTGCGAAAAACCACCTGTCGGCCGCGCTTTAAATTTATAAAACCGCCGAGCGGGCGTGGTATATAGGTAAAACCGATCTCTCTCATGTAGCTGACTTCTGTCTGAAATGGTGAATAAGGCATGTCGAATGACAATATAAATACCGGCAAGGGCGACTCGCCGCCCAAGGGGCCGGACAAGGATTTCGATCCTCTGGAACTCCTGAAAGAGCAAGAGTTAAGTAAACAGTCGCAAATTATCGATCTGGCGGTAAACGATGACATAGTTGAAGAGACCGGCGATTTACTGACAGAAGCGGAGAGAGAAACCTTGAGAATGACGGCGGAACAAGTAGATGCAGCAAGGACGAGCTGGGCGGCTGTCATCAAAGACCCGCAAAAGTCTCTGCAAGCCCTGGATGAACAGCAAAAACGCATCGAAGAATTGATCAAGGCCAAAGATATGGACGGCCTGCGCGAAATGCAACGCAAAGTAGACGAGCAACTAAAAATGATTGTCGTTGCGGTATCAGACGTAAAAAAAGCACGCGCGTGGGATTCGGTGCTGATAGCAGCTTCGTAAACGACGCTCCGGATTTCACGCGCAAGGACCAAAACGAAAAGAAAAAATCCTGAGGATGCTCAGGCGTAATTTCGCGTTTGAAATCAGGCGTTAAAGACTATCGCGCCCAACCAGAATCATTGCAAGTAAAAGGGGAGCCAGAGCGGCTCCCCTTCGAGTTTCCAGATTGCCAGAAGTTTAGATGTAACCGATTTTTTGATTCTGCGAGCTTGCCGGAGGCAAGATACGCAGTCTTCTCATCGGCTCATCACCGACGCTGCGGCTGCTCAGATTGAAACGCTCGACGAGCTGGTGTTGCAGTCGGCGAATGTAAGAGCGGCGCGGCGCCAGTTCAATCGGCTCCATGCGATCGACCACGCGAGTAATCGCCTGACGCGCTTCTTCCAGCGCGATTTCGGTTTCATCGACATCTTCCTCGATGTCCACTGCGCCGATAGTCGATTCATCCAGATGAAGCGCCTCGCGCAAAACCTTCTGAATTTGCGGGAGGTTGTTGCTCTTCACCACATAAACCGGCACCTGCTGCGCTTCCGCCAGAGAATAAATCTTGGCGCCGGCGCGTGCGTAACTCTTGAGCGCCAAAATCGCATCGGCTTCGTCGATTGATTTGACGACTTCGATTGGCAGTTGAAGCGTTTTTACGACACGTTCGAGCAACCCTTTGCTTACCGCATAAGGATAAACTTTGAGGTGTGTATCCTGGGGGTTGCCCCAATCCTGTGAGAAGGCGGCGAGCCCGTCTGAGGAAGCGGCGTTGACGACAATCGGTTCTTGCTTTTGAACGACGGCAAAATCGCCTGTCGATTCGTCTCTTTTGCGAATCTCCGGATGAATCTTCCAGCCGCGCAGCAACTGGTCGACGGCACCGGCGACATCACGATGAACGGCCAGAGTCTGGCGATCGAGAATCTCCACGCAAATCTCGAAAGTCGGTTGCGCGGCGCGTTCCAGAACCGTTTTTTGCGTGCCGCGGCGGCGCGCTTCGTCATCTCCCAGTGTTACCGACTGAATGCCGCCGACCAGGTCGACGAGCGTCGGGTTTTTCAACAAATTGTCCAGCGCATTTCCGTGCGCCGTTCCGATCAGCATCACACCGCGTTCTGCAATAGTGCGAGCGGCGGCAGCTTCTTGCTCGGTGCCGATTTCGTCGATGATAATCACTTCGGGAGTGTGATTTTCCACCGCTTCGATCATGACATTGTGCTGTTCGCTCGGATGCGCGACCTGCATACGGCGCGCTCTGCCGATTGCCGGGTGGGGAACGTCGCCGTCGCCGGCGATTTCATTGGAAGTATCGATGACGATAACGCGCTTGCCCATCTCGTCGGCGAGCACTCGACCCATCTCTCTCAATTTCGTCGTCTTGCCGACGCCGGGAGGTCCGAGGAATAGAATGGATTTATTGCTCTCGACCAGGTCGCGAATAACATTTATGGTTCCGCTGATGGCGCGGCCGACCCGGCAGGTCAAACCGATTACCTTACCGGAACGATTGCGCAATGCCGAAATGCGGTGAAGCGTGCGCTCGATCCCGGCGCGGTTGTCGCCGGAAAATTGCCCGACTTGCTCGATGGCCAGCTCGAGATCTACCTCGCTGACCGGCTCATCGGACAGCACAAGAGTATGTCTGTCGAGAAATCGCGCCTCCGGCAAACGTCCAAGATCGAGAACGACCTCGTACAATCCTGTCGAATCCTTTTCCAGAATGGCTCTGAGCTGCGGCGGCAGAATAGCCAGGAAAGAGGAAAGGTCGTCAGCAGCGGGGATTACTTCCATTTGGTTTCTCCGTAGAGTGTTTGTTTCCGGGGGGCAGATTGCCCATCGAATTTAGCTAAACGCGATCCTAAACAATTTGATTTTGTGTGACCCTCAAGCTCCTTATACCAGTATTTTGCAAAACATAGGCGATTGTTTCAGCAGTCAAAAGCTGCCCGGGAACAACGACCGGCGTGCCGGGCGGGCAGGGCGCAATGCATTCGGCGCAAATGCGTCCGGCAGCATCCTCTACCGGCACCATATACGATGGCATTGAGAAAACGTCAGAAAGTCCGATCGCCTGCTGGAAAAGCGGTGGCGCAGCGTATTTTGGAAACTCGATCAATTCGTCATTGCGGTCAGCAGCTCTTTCTGCAAATTCAGCAAGGAGTGTAAGAAGCAGAATGACATCTGCCGGTTCAGTGCCCATACCAAGCATGAATAAAACCGACTGATGGAAATTAGCTTCCACACCTACGCCTCTCGATTGCAACTGATCAGCGAGGTCAATCGGAAAACGCGGGCGCAGAACAACGTGCAAAGGCTCATGGATAGCTGCTGAAGCATACAAGTCATACCGACCCGACGATGCCGCATATTTGCGAAGATGCAATGACTCCGCGCAGGCATCTTTCAAAACCTGCATCCCGGCTGGAGTTTCTACGAAATCGACCATGTATTGCACTGAAGCCATCAGCGGATAGCTGGGGCTGGATGACTGCAAACAGGTGAGCAAACCGCGCATATGATCAAGCGAAAAGCGCGTGCCGTGAGCGATATGCAGAACGCCTGTCTGCGTGAGAGCCGGCAATGTTTTATGCAATGAATGAACGACGATGTCAGCCCCGCAAGACAATGCGGAAAGCGGCATCGACTGCGGGTCTAAAAGATGAGCACCGTGCGCCTCATCAACGATAAGCAGAACCCCACGTTCTTTGCAGATAGCCGAGATATTCGCAATGTCGCTGATGGCGCCCCCATAGGTGGGGGAAACAATCAAAAGCGCACCGGCATCCGATTCACTGAGAGCTCGTTCTATCGCCGCCGGATCCACCTGTTCGAAAAAACCGAAATCAGCATTCCAAGCCGGTTGATACCAAACGGGCTCGAGCTTGGAAAGGGCCAATCCGGAAACGGCCGAGCGGTGGAGATTGGTGGGCACGAGTATGCGGCCGGTTACAGAAGAGGCAGCCATCATCGCGGCCATCACACAGGCGGAGGCGCCGCTCACGGAAAGAAAAGATTGATGCGCGCCGAAGAGCTTGGCCAGGCGATCTTCAAGGTTTCTCAAAACGCCGCTCGGGCTGCTGAGATCATCAAGCCCGGGCAATTCGGTGAGATCATTGTCGAGCCGAAGAACAAAGTCGGCATCTTTGCCGAAAGCTTGCGGCCGCCCTTTGTGCCCGGGCGTGTGAAAAGAGGCTCGTTCACCGGCAATGTGCCGGGAGATTGCATCCGCCAAACCGCTCGACTGCGGCATGGCTTTTGACGACTGCGCGGGCTTGACACCCGAGGAAATCTCGTTGGCAGAGTTTTGTCTTTTCAGTGTGGTGTCGTGAATCAACGAGTGGGTTCAGCTCTTAACTGACTGGATAAGACCCTTTCGGACAACCAACATGCACAATAGACGGGAGGGACTGTGCTCTAACACGATCAGTATAACATAATCAGTTTTTATTCAAATTCCCTAAAGCGCCATGCAGAGAGGCTTTCCAGCGATAAGGCGTATATGCTTCACGCGGTATTGACGGAGCAAAAACGACATCCAGTCGACTCTTACATCAATTAGTAAATTGGCTGCCAACAGGAATTGTCCGTTGCCGGCTAAGACATACCTATTTCAACTAGCCGTATTAGTTGGGTCGGGGAGTTGATTTCCAAGCGGCAAATCGTACACCCGCATTTTCGAGTGCCACCATATACGCACCACAAAGAGGGCGCCGAAAAGATGCGCCGCAATTGCGAAATTGCCGCAACGCGATTTCACTCCGCCGATGATGCCACCATTCGAGGTATCACCCAAAGCCTGTGAGGATGCGGACTCTCCTGTATGCGGAGTCGACCATATAAAGGAAAGATCGTCTTTTTAAGCGTGGACTCAGCGATCGTGATTCGGTTCCATTGGAAGCGAAGATTTTAAAAATTGTAATCCGCGTATTGGCGATGAATATCTTTCGCACATGCAAAAGCCGGTCACCACAGGGATCGCAAACCG
>JADYYD010000184.1 GCA_020853845.1 Candidatus Melainabacteria bacterium | reverse complement strand
CGATGAGCAGTTCTCTCAACTTCGCTTCAGTCACTTGCTTGTTGGATTCAACAATCAAATTGCCCTGCCTGGCGACCGGGCTGCTTCCGGGCTGGCAACGGCAATGCCCATTGGAATGTTTAAAAGAAGCAATCGGAGAACGTCCCATGAGGAAGTTTCGCAATACACCTTGCTCTACAACCTGCACCTTTTGAGCGGGCATGCCTTCGTCGTCGAAGCGGTAATTACCGATTAAAGGCGTGTTGCCGAGCTGATCGATAGTCGGATCATCAATCACGCTAATGAATTCAGGCATGATTTTTGCGCCCACTTTTTTCGTAAATGTGCGCCCTTCCTCTTCATCCTTTTGGCGGTGCCCCTCGACACGATGGCCGAGAACTTCATGGAAAAAGACGCCCGCCGCTTTTGGCATAAGAATAGCCGGACCAACGTAGGGTTCGCCCGCATGCGAATTTCGCAAAGCGACGACCGCTTCCGCCAGTGCTTTAATCCGTTTGCTGAATTCTTCTTCCGAAGGCAAGTTGTTAATATCAAAGGCCTCTACCGTGTCATACAGGTTGACTTCCATTCCGTCAGCGCAAATCGCGCCCGCGCCGGTCAGCATTCTTGCCAGTTTTTGCGACTGCTGCACTTTCGTGCCTTCGCTGTTTGTTATGTATCTGGTGGTCACGTCTTCATCGACCGAGACGTATGAAGTGGTGATCTCCGGATACTGTTTGTAGATCGCCGACATGCGGCGCAAAGGCTCGAGCCAACGGTTGTCGTCAGGCTTGGTCTTGAGCGGCTTTTCGACAGAGACAACCACTTTGCCGGGTCCGAAGTCGTCTGATACATCTTCCTCGTCCACTTTTACTTCTTTGTTGGCTTTCACCTGAACGTAGCTTTGCTGTGCGTCTTTGAACGCCTTATCGGTCATGTACCAGAGACCGCAGGCGATGGCATCCGGGTCGTTATCGATTGAGAATTCCACGCCGCCCAGTCGAGGATAATATTCGCCGTCAAATCGGTCGCTTCTGATTTTGTGAGTGCTGTCCAATTGCGCAGAGCCGACGCGAGCCTCGATATCCAGAAGGCGGCTGTGGTTTCGGTCGAAATTTGTGATGGCTCCGTAAGTTGCATTGGCTGAAAATGAATCAGTGTCGCAGACCCTGTATGACAAAAAATACAGGGGTGCGGCCCCTTGACTCTTTAGCTTTGTGAATGAGCGGTTGAGTTCGCCGACCATGGCGTCGATGACGATACTGTCGCTGTCGGCTGACGGTGCTGCTTTTGCTTTTGCTATTGCTTTCGCTTTCGGGACCGCGAATGCAGGCATACTGCAGGCGAGCGACAGGGAAAGACAGAGCCAAAGACAAAGTGCATTGCGTTTGCCGGACTTTCCTTTGGGTTTTAGAGATGTGGTCGATTGGCTGGCAGTCATTTGCTTCTTCGCTTTCGGATAGTTCAATTCGGCGCTGGCAACGAAAGCGATACCACCGTTTTTCATTTGCTCGATGGCCGTTTTCACCCTCAGTCCAACTCTGTCTATGCCCCGGCAGGCGTCTTCAACCAGCGTGACTTTGTAGCCGAGTTTTACGCCATCGAGAGCCGTTTCTTTCACACAATAGTTGGTGGCCAGACCGGCTATGAAAATGTGTTCCACACCATTGGCCCGTAAGAAGGCATCCATCTCAGTCGCCATGCCGCCGGCGCAATCGAAAAAGCCGCTCAAGCAATCGACATCCGGGTCCATTCCTTTTTTGAATACTTGATTGAACTTCTCTGTGTCCAGATTGTCCAGGAATTTCGAACCGTTGGTGTTTTCGATGCAGTGCATAGGGAAAAGCGGTTGTTCGTAGGAATCGTTTCTAATCGTGTCGCCGATGTTTTTGCCGGCATGGTTAATGGCGAAACTCACATGGTCTGCCGGATGCCAGTCCTGAGTGGCGACAACGAGCGGAAACTTGTCGGCTAGCTCATTGACCACAGGAACAATTTCTTCCGCACGCGGAACCGGCAATTCGCCGCTGCTGCCGAAGCCTCTTTGTGCATCGACGACAATCAGCGCCGCTTTTTCCAGTGTTTGCGGTAATGTCGGCGGCTCGGCTTTTTGTTGTGTCCATTGGTTATGACGTGGCTTTGCCTTTATGGTGACATCTTCGCTTATTGCATCGGGAGTGCTCGGCGGTATCGGATCGGACTGACGCATTCTTGTTTTGCCGCGAGTTTCTTTTCGCTTTTGTAAATTCTCTCTTTCTTCCAGTATCAATGCGGTTTTCACTTCGTGCAGCCCTATTTCCAGACCAACCGGATATTGATGCGGATTTAAAATCCGTTTGTAAGTAAAGTGGAAATTTTGTAATTGCTCACGCACATAATTCTTCGACGCCTCCAGGCTGGGGACGCTGTATACCTGTCGGCCGGAGGCGATTATCGGCACGAGAAGATCGTGGTGCCGGCAACCGGAGCCGATTTTTTTGCGGCGAGTCATATCCAGTGGATCGACTATGGTGAAATCTGATTTTGGTTCTGCCTCTACGTTGAAAATCATGTCGGCGACATGACCGTCTTCATCGAGAAATCTGCGCACTTGCTGAATTCCAGGGTTGGAAACCTTGATGGCTTGTTCCGATAACTTCACTTTATATTGCCAGGATTGTCCTGGTTCTCTCACCGCCGATAGTTTATAAACGCCGCCCAGAGCCGGTTGATCGTAGGCGGTTACGAGTTTTGTGCCGACACCCCAGACATTTATCTGCGCGTGCTGAGCGTTCAAACTATTGATAATATGTTCGTCCAGATCATTGCTGGCGACAATGACAGCTTCTTTGAACCCGGCTTCGTCGAGCATCTTTCTGGCTTCAATGCTGAGATAAGCAAGGTCGCCGGAGTCTAATCTGATACCGAGAAACTGGTGTCCGGTTTTCTTCAGCCATTTTGCAGCTTCGATTGCATTAGCAACACCATCGACAGTGTCATAAGTATCGACGAGAAAAACGCAGTTGTTCGGCATCGCTGCAGCATAGGCTTTGAATGCTTCCAACTCGTCGTCGAATGACATAACCCAGCTATGGGCATGCGTGCCGCTCACTGGAATGCCGAACAATTTTCCCGCCAGCACATTGGAAGTGGCGTCGCAGCCACCTATGTGAGCGGCAAGGCTGGCTGTCAGTCCGCCGTCGATCCCCTGCGCTCGACGCAAACCAAATTCGAGAATACTTCTATGACCGGCAGCTTCCCTAATTCTTGCAGCCTTTGTTGCAATGAGCGTTTGGAAATTGAATATCGTCAGCAATGCAGTTTCCAAAAGCTGACAATGGACTATCGGACCTTTTACTCTGACTAAAGGCTCATGCGCAAAGACGATCGTCCCATCCGGCACGGCATCGATGTCGACATTTAGTTTCAAATCGGAAAGATACTGGAGAAACTTGGCCTCGAAAAGCGGCTTGCCATCATGACCTTTGAGCGTGCAGAGATAGTCGATATCGCTTTTATCGAAGCGAAAGTTATTGATGAAATCGACCATGGTAGACAACCCGCAGCAAACTGCGTAGCCGCCGTTAAACGGGTTCTTGCGAAAAGACAGGTGGTAGACGGCTTCCTTCGTGTGAGAGCCTGTTTTCCAATGACCATATGCCATCGTCAATTGATACAAGTCAGTGAGAAGACTGAGTGATTCTCTGTATAGTCTGTAAAGCGTCACGCCAATCTCCCTATTTTCTCTTTCTCTTCGGCTTGCTCTTTGTCTTTGCCGTTTTATTCGATTCCTTATCCGCAACCGGCGATGAATTTTCGCTGGCACTGTCATTAGAAAGAGGAGAGCTAAAATCGACGTCGAAGTTTATTTTTTCGGCGCCGGAATCTTCCTGCTTTTCTTGAGGTTTGTGAGTTTTTTGAGTTTTTTGATCCTTTTCGATCGGTTTGAAGATCGAAAGAAGTGTCGGAATATATAAACCGAGACAAACCAAAGTTAGAAAACCCATCATTCCATTTGGATCTGCATTCTTGGGCCAAACGGTCCTCAAATAGAACCACAGCGGCGGTATGGGAATGAGCCAGAATAGAAGCCAGATATAGAGGGGCAAATTGGCGAATCGTTCCGGCAATTTAAATTGAGCTTTGG
>JADYYD010000183.1 GCA_020853845.1 Candidatus Melainabacteria bacterium | reverse complement strand
TATCTGCTGTTTAAAATGTCGCAGCCGTACGGAGTGAGTTCTTCCCATGGCTTCAATTCCTTGTTATTGAATCGCGCTCTCTTCACGTCCAAACTTTTCTCGTCGAATTCGCGACGGTCGCGATGAACTTCAAGGAGCTCTTCGCGACTAATGGGCGCTGGGGCAGACAACTTCGAAGGTTTCATCGATCTATCCGACACACCGGCCGATTTTCTCAGGATCGGAAACCTTATTAACGCAACTACCGATTTTCCGTTTTTCGATTTCGGGAAATCTACAGGCTTGAATTTCTTTGCGCACAGAACAGCCAAATTGTCCACGCCGGACGAACCACTGCTAACCTTTATCCACGCCTGAATAACCAGATCTTGGAAGACCTCGATCCGAACTACCGGAGATACCAGATCTTTCTTAAAAGACTCAGGTATCTCGCCTTTCGCTTCAACTTCATCCCAGTATTTAAGAACACAGTTCTCGATCTGCTTTATGTATTTTAGGCGATCGCCGGGCAGTTTTTGCTTGCTGTCGCTTTTGTCAGACGTCTGAGCCTGAGTCTGCGACCGCTCCACTGGCTTCTTGGCACTCGCTGAGCCGGAAGTGAAACCGACAAGCGCTGCCACAAACAGAACAGTGGCACAACCAACGAGAAAGAAGCGCTGTCCAACTTGATGTCGCCCCTGATGTTCCCCGAGTTTAAAAAGAGATTTTCAGCGCTGCTATGAGATGTTTGTGACGACGGTTGCAAGAGCACATTTCTCTGCACCTGTTAGCTTTCCATCGTCCTTTAACTTGGCGATGAAACATCTATGGAGCATGATAGCCACCATCAACAGTCCGTGAGCGAAAAGAGCGAAGCCGCAATACATACTAAAGATCGCTCCACTGCTCACGCCCGGCACAAGACATGACTCCTTGGGATACTTTGGATTGTAGTGAACCGAAACGACAGTGCCTTTTGGATAATTGTACAGCGCATCTTGCTCGAAAAAACTCACTCTATCTGATCGATGAATTGTTCCGGCCAACTTATACTCATACCAAATTTTCCCTACTTTGTTCTCGACTCCTGCTTGTTCTGAGACTGCTGCGACAGTAACAACGCCGGGAGCTTCGGGCCAGCTCGTACTTGCTTTTGCGTGATTAATGCTGGAAACCAATATACATAGATACAGCCCCAGAATTGTCAGATGGCCTGTTGTGTTTAGAACACCAATGAAAAGCAATTTTTTGCGGTTGCGCAGGTTCATCTAACTAACGTATCAGTTAGACCCTTGACAGCCGTATTTTTTTTCAAATTTCATAAGATTGAAGTCTTGAGAGCAAATTTTATTACTGCCCCGCACTAGAAATTACGATGGGTCGCGATTTATACGGCTTCCTTCCGCCCCAGTTTCGTCCGGATTAATGCGCCCATTCCCAAAGTGCAAAATAACAAGGCAATTCGGGGAACAAGAGGCGCAACAAAGTGACCGTTCGGCAGTGGAATACGCGGAATGAAACTAAACGACGCGATTACGGCGATGCCGACAAATGTCCAGACTAGAATTTGCGCGACCGTAGGATCTTTTCCTGCTTCGGGCTGGCAGATATTGAATTTCTTTAGAATAGATTGGCCCATCAATCTAGTGCTTACAGCCAGTCCGAAAAGACAGAGGAGCTGCAACAACGCCATTGAAAGATTTCCCAGAGGTTCGAACAACTCGACCTCATAGCACAAACGAGTCGTAGTAACAAACAAGAACATGCACAAAACGCCCGCACCGAGCGTTTTCCAAAACCTGCGCTTGATGCTCTCCGCTGCGATTGCTGCGCGTTTTTTTAAAATTAGATTGAATGCGAAACAGAAAAACAATACGAAGATCGAATTTCGGATCGGCTTCTGGGGTTGCATTGCGTGGTAACGCCAATACAACAGCGGTCTTTTCTTCAGCTCACGCAGATCAGTCGGCGGCGAAGTCCACCTATCAACTAAGTTGCCTGGCACTGCCAGAGGAGGCACACGTCCATCGGGATAAATCGCTGAAGATTGTCCTGAAGATTGCCCCGAATCTTGAGCAGAGGATGGAAGCGATAGCACGAAGGAGAAAAGCAAGAACGAAGCCAGCGCCAGAATCACGCCCACAGCGCCCGCGCCTCGTATTGCACTCATCCTCGCCGCCTTCCTCACTCGCAAAGTATTTCCGCCTCCTGATTCGACTTGACCAATAAATTGATTGAGTACAAAACACCGATTCCAATTGCCCACGCGACCAGACCGTTGAAGTCCTCTGCAGATTCCACCAGCATGACGGCAACAACTGCAAGTCCAAAAAGAACTTGAAACAAATTCGCACCGCTCAACACACTTGGCTGATGCGCCGGTTCGCTCTCGACCGCCTTCATTATGTTTTGCGTCAGCGCCTCTGAGACATCAAACTGAGGCATACTGGAAGTCATTGACACAATGTCGCCCACCTGTTGCAACCAGAGACTGCAACTGCCGCAGGTCTTTATATGCGCTTCCGCATGCTTTTCGCGCGCCTCCATGCAATTCATTTCCACTTCACTCATATCTCACCTCTCTTCTCAATTGAGAATGCCGCTCTCAACACTCTCCGCGAGCATCTTTCTAAGTTTCTCCCGAATGCGAAAGAGCAATGATTTGATGGTGCTCACTGTTTCGCCCGAAACTTCTGCAATTTCTTCATACGGAAGATCGTGCTGATAGCGCAGAATGAAAACTTGCCGGTGCCTCATCGGAAGCTGTTTCAGCGCGTCTTCCAGTTTTTTATGTGTCAACCTCCATTCGACCATCTCCTCAATTTTCTCATCGTAAGCCGGTTCGGCTCCCGGGTTTTCTTCGAGTATATTGTCCAGCGAGTCGTGCTCTTTGTTGTCTCGGATTGCATTCAAACAAGTGTTCGTCGCGATCCGCAAAAGCCACGGTTTGAACTTTCCTTCCACTTTAAACGTATTGAGTGCCCGATAAGCTTTTAAGAAAGTGTCCTGCGTCAAGTCCGCCGCCATCTCGTGCGAATGCACCATCTGATAAAGCACGTTATAGACCAGCTTTTGATAACGGCGCAGAAGCACTTCGTAAGCGCGCTTCTCGCCGCCCAGACAAGCCTTGACTAAACTTGCGTCGTCAAGGCTGTCATCGATCGGACGTTTTGCTCTTAAGCTGCTAAACAGGGTGACGGCTCCTTGATAGTTGCATAGCCTGTCATTGGGTCGTTTCTCGGACGCTGGTAGTGATGAGCAAATCTCTAGCATTTTTCCCGTCCTCGCGACAGGCGCAACGGTCTAGTTCATCGACCGCAGGAGAAAACGTCTCTGATTGCCGGTGATGAGGCCCACCACACGGTCTGAGACAATCTGCCGCTGTTCTTTTGTAAGTATCGCTCGGACCTTAAGCGCTGTTTCCAGCCTGTCGTCTTGCAACTGCTGCCGCAATTTGCGAATCTCGTGGACCTTCGCGCGAATCTGATCGTCGGTCGCAGAGTCATCAGCCATTAGCTTCGCCACCTGCACGGCTGCCGCCTTCACATCCTCGCGCGTCTGACGATTGGCCTCGCCTTTTTTCTTGAAAAGGTCATCCAGTTGGCTCTTTTGCGTGTCCGTCGCATCGATCAGATTAAAGAATCGCTTCTGGAAGTGCTTGCGGACGGCACTTTCCCATTCCGGGTCGACCAGGTTGTCGCTGCTCATCGGATTGGCAGACGCCGGAGCAATGTTGGGAGCGACATACTGCCCGCCCGCAATCAAAGCGCCCGCGCCTAACGTCAGCCCAATGCCCGCCTTTCTGCCAAATCTTCCGGACTCTGTTTTTTTCTTATTAACGCCTTCGTTCATTTTTCCTCGTGCCTCCCGGCAGTACTGACTCCGCCGTCTTCTGAAAGGCAATACACGGGGCGTCTGAGGAAGTTTCGCTCAGGCCTGAGGATTTAATCTTGGGCGTTCAGCAGAGCCTGCCATTCAGGCATAATGGGCATTTAGTAGAAGTGGATACCGACGGAGCCTCAAGCGCGCAATGTCCATAAACAGCCGCAGAATGACCGATGCAGACATCGACCAGATAAT
>JADYYD010000182.1 GCA_020853845.1 Candidatus Melainabacteria bacterium | reverse complement strand
TTTAGTGGCAGCCGGCGGTTTCGATGCCGGAGGGCTATTCGTGGCAACCTGCGCCGGTTTCTTTGGCGGTTGCTGCATTTGCTGCTGCATCGGTTGCTGCATTGGCTGTTGCATAGGCTGTTGCATAGGCTGTTGCATAGGCTGTTGCTGCATAGGCTGTTGCATAGGCTGCATCGCTACGGGAGGTCTCACCGCCTGCGGTGCGGGATAAGACTGAACGGGCGGCTCATCGGGCGGACCGAAACGGCTGGGATTGACTGGTTGAGCCTGTCCATTCGGTTGAAAATTTCCCTGACCGCTCGGCTGGAAGGTTCCTTGCCCAGGATTGTTGCCGCCAGAGAAGCCAGGCTGTCCACCCGGACTGCCTTGAGGATTACCTTGAGGACTGCCTTGCCAACCGCTCAATCCTTGCTGCGGAGGTCCGTCGACAAGTCCGCCGGGATCGCGTGGGCTGCTGCTTCCCGAACCTTGCCAGCCGCTCAAGCCTGGCGAGGATGGAGGCTCATAACCAACACTTCCACCTTGATTGCTCTGCGGTCTGCCGCCCTGCGAAGAGTCAATTCTCGGTTTCTGCGGTGCTCCAAATCCATTCGAAGATCCAGAGTTAAATCCACCGGTGCTTTGCGGCGGCGGTTGGAGAGACTGTTGAGGTGGCTGCTGCGGGGACGATTGCCGGGGCGGCGGCAAATTGGTCTGGCGACCCAATTCTTTGTTGAGACCGGTAATCAAAGAGCGCAACTTCCCGGCTTCCGGGTGGCTCGGAAAGCGCGTCACGAACTCTGTATAAGTTTGCACCGCCTCTTCGATTTTGCCGAGCAACTGGTAACAGGTGCCAAGGTTCATCCACGCATAAGCCATCTCCGGGTTGATGCGCGTAGCATCCTGATACTGCTTCAACGCCTCCTCGGTCTGTCCCATTTTCGCGAGCGCAATACCGTAGTTGTAGTGCGTATCTGCAAGATTTGGCCCGAGTTGCACAGCGCGTTCCAGGCGAAAGGTCGCTTCAGCATTTTTATTCTGGTTTAGCAGACCGACAGCTTCGTTTACCAACTGACCGGCATCATACTCATCTTTCGTAATCGAGCGCCCTTGCGAGTCGGTGAAAGTCTGCGCAAAGGCAGCCGGTCCGTGCGAGACGGTCAGAGCCAACGACAATGCCACCCACGAGCTTGCCAACGAATTGCGATCCAAGAAAGTTGCAAAAAACGAAGTCTTCATCTCTTTCACTTTCTCCGCAACTCGTTTTACCATCGCTGTCCTGCCGTTGTGGTTTTATTGTGAATGCGAATGTTGCCTTTAGCGCGTGCTTGCCGCTCTTGGAGCATCATCAAGGCTGGCGATGCCTGGCAACTCTTTTCCTTCCAGAAATTCGAGTGACGCACCACCGCCGGTGCTAACGTGCGTGAACTGCGTTTCTTGAATGCCGTGAGCTTTTACTGCGCTCACGGAATCACCGCCACCGACGATGGTGACAACGCCCTTCTCGGTCAGTTTAACAAGCTCGTCGATGAGCCTGAAGGTTCCAGCTTCGTAGCCATGCTCGAAAACGCCCATCGGTCCGTTGAACACAATGGTTTTGCACTTCGCCAATTCTTGCTGAATCAGGGCGATTGTCTTCGGTCCGATATCCAGTCCCATTTGATCGGAAGGAATGGCATCGATCGATACCACATGCGGTTCTGCAGGCAACACGTCACCTTCGCCAGGGAATTTTGGTGCTACGACTACATCAACCGGCAAAATCAGTCTTACCCCTTCGGCTTCAGCTTCCTTCTCCAGCTCCTTGCAATAGTCCAGCCTATCATCTTCTACCAGAGATTTGCCAACCTCCAGCCCACGGGCTTTGAAGAAGGTGAACGCCATCGCACCGCCGATAATTATGGTGTCGACGCGACCGAGCAGGTGTTGCAACACACCAATTTTGGAAGAAACTTTTGCACCGCCGATGATGGTGGCGACAGGGCGAGTCGGGTCGAGCGCCTGGGAAAGCATTCTAATTTCTTTGTCGAGGAGAAATCCGCACAGAGACGGTTTCAAAAACTTGGTGACGCCTTCGGTTGAAGCGTGGGCACGGTGCACAGCGCCGAACGCATCGCTCACATACACGTCAGCCAGAGCTGCCAACTTCTTCGCGAAGGCTTCATCGTTCTTTTCCTCTTCTGCATAGAAGCGGACATTTTCAAGCAAGAGCACATCGCCCGGCTTCATTTCGGCAATCGCTTGCTCTGCTTCCGACCCGATGCAGTCGCCGACGAACTTGGCGGTGCAACCGGCGGCATCGCTGAGCAGTTGAGAAAGTCTCTTCGAAATCGGACGCAGGCTGTACTTCTCGTCCTTCTTGCCTTTCGGACGGCCGAGGTGCGAGCAAAGAATTACTTTGGCTCCGGCTTTGTGCAAAAACCCAATCGTCTGCAAGCTGCCGCGGATACGCGAGTCGTCCGCCACGGAGCCGTCATCATGCTGCGGCACGTTGTAATCGACACGAACAAGCACTCGCTTGTCTTTGAAAGTTTCTGCTCCAGCCTGCTCAATACTGAGTTTCATGCTTCACTCCCGCAAAGATTGGAAAAGTTGGGTAACGACAAGTTTGAGCCCACAAATATTTTAAATTTGGTAATTGCGAAAATCGCACTGCTGCGAAATACGCATTATGAGGAAGAACCGCTCCGGGAAAGTTGCAACACAACTTCGGCGCCCGGAGCGGTTTTCCAGATCAATTAGACCTTGACGGCGAGCTTGCTTGCCACCATGGTTGCCAGTTCGATCAAGCGGTTGCTGTAGCCCCACTCATTGTCGTACCAGGCGATGACTTTGATCATGCGCTTTTCAGCGACCATGGTCAGGTCGGCATCAACAATCGACGAGAGCTTGTTGCCCTTGTAGTCGATGGATACGAGCGGAATATCGCTGACGCCCATGATGTTCTTCATGCCCTTGCCGGCAGCTTCTTTGAGAGCTTTGTTGAGCTCTTCTTTGGTGACGTCCTTCTTGACGGTGGCGACCAGGTCGACAACCGATACGTTCGGGGTCGGGACGCGCATTGCGAAGCCGTTCAATTTGCCCTTGAGTTGCGGCAGTACGAGACCGATTGCTTTGGCGGCGCCGGTCGACGAAGGAATCATCGATTCGGCAGCAGCGCGGGCGCGGCGCAGGTCGGCGTGACCGGTGTCGAGCAAGCGTTGGTCAAGAGTGTAGCTGTGGATGGTGGTCATCAAACCGCATTCGATGCCGAATTGCTCGTCGATGACTTTAGCCACAGGGGCCAAGCAGTTGGTGGTGCAACTGGCGTTGGAGATGATGTTGTGCTTCTCGGGATTGTAGTCTTTGTCGTTGACGCCGAGAACGATGGTGATGTCTTCATCGGTTGCAGGAGCCGAGATGAGAACTTTCTTGGCACCGGCGGTGATGTGACCTTTTGCTTTGTCGGCTTTGGTGAAAACACCCGAGCACTCCAAAACGATATCGATTTTTTCGGCAGCCCATGGGCAGGTCGAAGGATCTTTTTCTTTGAAGAACTTGATCTTTTTGCCGTTTACTTCGAGACCATCTTCGAGCTGGTTAACTTCGAAAGGCAGCTCGCCGAGGATGGAGTCATACTTGAGCAGGTGTGCCGAGGTGGGCAGATCCTGCAGGGGATCGTTGATGGCAACGACTTCGAACTCTTTGCCTGCATTGTGCAGATAGGCGCGAAGGGCGTTGCGGCCGATGCGGCCAAATCCGTTAATTGCTACTCTTACCATCTTTTTCTCATCTCCCATGGTCGTTAATTACCGTTGGTTGTTTGCTAAATGCGCTGTGTAGCGCGTTCTAAGTTCTTTGTGTATGGTCTAGCCGCCTATTGTCGCGCGAGATGTCACGCGGAATTGGCGAAAAGTCCAGCCGTCGGCGGCTGCGCTCGTATGAGGATAGTAGGGAATTGTCTGAAACGGCATATGTTTTATGGTGTTTAAAGCAATTGGCGGGACAAATCTTTATTTTTGGTGATTTAGCGCCGTTTTTCAGCGTTTGGACCTTAACCTTATACTTGGCGACTGGTTTCAATTGGCTCGAATTTGTCTTTTGATAAGCTAGAGAAATACGGAGCTGGTATACAGAAACAGCGATTTGAGGTTGGAGCATGCGCGAACAAGTAGAAGCAATTCTCGACAAACTGCGTCCGATGTTGATGATGGACGGCGGAAACATTGAACTGGTGGACGTCAAAGACGGTGAAGTCTTTGTTCAGTTGGTCGGAGCTTGCGGCATGTGCCCCAGCTCGACCATGACCCTCAAAATGGGCGTAGAACGTGCCATTAAAGAGGAAATGCCGGAAATTAAACGAGTAATTCAAGTCTAGAACTCGTTTTGAGCAGACTTTTAAGACCATAGCCGGGGCGAAACCCGCAACAGGCTATGGTTTTAACTTTGGCAGGCACATTTTTGAGCGACGTTTGGGCGGATGGCGTTTAACCCAACTCCGGCGGCTTTTCGTGAGTCTTATCCATCCAAGTTTTGTTGCACCACGCCCCGACAGCCCCGCCGAATGCCGCTGACGCCGTCGCCAATACCATTGAGCAAACGACGGCTAGAGCCTTGGAAACACCGAACTGCGCCCAGTCGCCACCGCCGAATCCTTGCAACCAAGTGAATGCCTGCTGTGCGGGAAGTCCTGATTTGAAGGCGGCGCCCAACAATATACAAGTGACCAGAGTCACCAACATCCCCAGAAGAAGGGGCGTCTGCAGCATAACGGCAAGCGACGCTGAGCCCACGGGCGTTTTGGAATTTGTCGATCGAGCCAGCATGAAGCCGGGGACCAGGGTGCAAAGAAAAATCGAAGTTGCGTTAAACACCGTCATCTCAATCGTGGCCGGGGCATAGTTGTCGGATTGACGGAAAGCGGGATTGGTGATGGCGACAAACGTCGCGACCATTGCCATGCCCGGCAAAGCAAGAGCGGGCATCAGCGCCGATGCCAGTTTTTTGCTGCCGATGTGCATTGGCAAAGCCTCACGGCAGGCGCTTCCAATCCAGCCGGTCAAATACAAGAGAGGAACATAGGCAGCAGCCATCAATGCAGAGGGGATGGTGCCCAGAAATAAATGACCTTCAATGGAATGGAACGTCACGCCGACGAACAGGGCAACCGCCAAATAACGGATTGTTTTGCGGAAAAAACTGAAGAATGACGACCAGAAGAATAGAGCGGCGGCGCCGGCCAGGAGAAAACCTACATAGTCCAAACCGACCAGATTATTGAGGAAAGCATCTGAGGTAATGCCGAAAACACTGGAGGTGCAAGACGCAAAAAAGATGGATGAAACATAGCAGAGCATGATGCTGGCGAAGGAGAAGAACACGCCGAATGTTGCGGCAGCTCGGTACAAAGCGACTTTCAAGAAGCTCGCTTTACCGGACAAATCTTTGCCGCCCGCCTTTTCGACTGCCGCGACCCACTGATGTTCTTGGATGTACGGGTCACCCACGACCTTAGCCAAATCGCGCGCGCCTGGCATGGTCATATGCGAGAGCTTATCGGTCAACTCGCCCGCAAATGAGGCTTCTGTTTCACGGAGTTGCGGCACTGCCGGTTCGGCAGAAGTCGTCTCGCATTCAGCAGGCGCAGCTTCGCAGTCGGCAGGCGTTACGCCGCAATCAGCAGTATCGACCGAAATCGACTCCTCACCGCATCGCAGTTTTTCCTTAGATTGCTCCGCTTCTCTCTGCTTCGACATCGTCCCAGCCGCA
>JADYYD010000181.1 GCA_020853845.1 Candidatus Melainabacteria bacterium | reverse complement strand
TTTGGCGGGCTTTTGCAGCCTCTACCTATATACCTTATTAACGGGGAAGATAAACACCGGAGGACCGGACTTGTTGGGACAGAGCCCGGCGTTCCGACACTATGAATAATAACGGGACACTTGTCATTGGGAAAAATACGTAGTCGAACATTAAATCTGCCGCCGAGCAAAACGATAAATCGCAGTCTGGTTGGCAACCACGATTATTACAAACCAGCGTGACCGCACTGTTACAATCAAATAGCCAAAGCACGGAATTTTCTGCAGCCTGGCAATCTGCTACTCGACACTTTCGTAACTCGACAGCTCGATCTTGAGGTTTTAATGGACAGCCAGCCCACCGCCTTTCAGAGAATTGTGCCGAGCCAAGCTCAAGCGCCGGCGACAGAGAGGGAATCGGCTGAAAGGGCACTGTTTTTTGCCACTATCAACGGCATGGAGAGCACGCGTCTTTTGCGCGAGTATATGAATGTCTGCGAGCAAGAGTTTCATGCCAATGAAGCCAACAAAAATTTGCCCCTGCCGGAAGTGACCCAGGACGAGTTTGCCGAGGCGGTCAAAGAATTACTCTGCTTTTCAATCTGGCTTGCTCTCTATGAGCATGCAGAAGCGCAAGCCGATCCACCTGAATGGTTCAAAATCTTCATTCTTCAATCGATAGGTCTTTCCGACAAGCTCTACCCGACCCCCACCGCAACCGAGGTCGGCGATAAGTATCCGCTTTCGGAAGGCGTATTTATGGCGTGCCAACTGCTTTCCATGAATATGGCCCACAAATTGAAATTGGGTGCAACTGCGCCTGGAGCCTCGTTGCATTTAGCCGCCTTAGTGCAGAACAACGAACAGGTTCGCGCCGAGTTGATGTATTTAGCTCTTACAGAACCAATTTCCAGCCTGGACAACATCATTCACGAAAGCACCGGCACGCCGAGCTGAGAGGCGAGCACAATATTGAGAACATCACCCTATGGTGAATGTTTCACCCACAATCTAGGGATTGAAAGCAAACAAAAACGTCGTGAAGAAGTTGAATCCGGCGTGACCGATTATCGTCGTCGTTGTGTTCGTGTACTTTTTCACCACGCCCATTACGCAAGACCAGAGCGCAACCTGAATGATCAAAATAGGGGCGTGCGCGAATTGAGCGTGTAAAATGCCGTGCAAAATCGCAGCAGGAAAAATTCCCAGTGCCGGCTGCACCGCGCCTCGGATCAAGGTTTCCTCCCCCACACCCGCAAAAATTGCCGTAGCCAGAGCGAGAACAAGAGACTTCTCTGCGCCGCCTACAACGCTGAACGTGCCGGAATTGTAGATTGCTAACTTGGTGGCGATATCGTTGCCCATCGAATGCGTAAGCAGCGACCAGAGCCAATCATGCGCAAAGCTGAATACGATCAATCCCACCCCGATGAGAATCTGTACTTTTGTGGGTTTCGCCCATCCCAAACGTTTGATTGTGGATTTGAAATCGCGAGTGACGAAAATTCCGACTCCGCAGAAAGACAGAAGAACGAGACCCAGCCCGTTGTATGAAAAGAGCTGATCGAGAGGCAGAGGAATGGGCAGCGGCAGTCCCGGCATTTTCATTCCTTCCGGATCGATCGCACCGAGCAATGTCGCAAACGTACTTATATAGATAAAGAGTCCCACCAGATGCGGAAGCGAAGTCGGAACGAAGACGTGCATTTTGGAAATAGCGTCTTGCATAGGCAGCTTTTTGAGCAGCGCGATTGCGAATGCGCCGCTGAACACGTTCTCGAAAAAGCTGAAGACCAATGAATAGAGTTTGCGCCCCTGTATTGCCAAACAGAGGCCGGTGGCTATGGCCATGCCGATGGCCACATTGCCGGCCCAGGGGTTGGTGTTGTGACCGAGTTCGATAAGAGCGCCCGTGGCAAACAAAAGTTCAACAGCAAAGGTTGCCGCAATGACAAAGCGCAGCATCCACTCGAGCCACGGTCGGGTTCGTCCGGCGTGGGCAAGCAGCCCGAGAATCCCACATCCCATTACTATGAAAAAATCGCCCACTTATCTCTCTTTAAAACTTACAGGTTATGGAACCCGCCGCTTTGTGAACATGTCTCTTAACCCGGTGGACCTTCCGATGGAGAATTTAGGAAAAATCCTAGATTTTAATCTTTCTCTATCGTGATATTATATTGTCAAGGTCCACATTCGCGCTTATCTTCTATCATAGTCATAGTGTGTCAGAAAATAAGTCGGGCTGTAGGATCCCAGAAGTCGGAGGTATCAAAGCAAAAATGAAAACTCGTAAACTACTTACAGCAGCTGCTTTAGCGGGCGTGTGCGGATTTGGAATCTTCACCACATCCAGCTTGGCAAGCGGACCAATCATCCTTGCACCAACTAGCGCGCCGAAAATTGCGCCTACCGTCTCGACGGTGACCAAACCGGGCGTCAACCTGGTCAAGATGTACCGCGGACTGCGTACCTTCTGGCTTTCCAGAGCCATCGTCAGGTAAACGCAACGACAATTTCTGCTAAGTAAACGCCTTCGGACTTTTGAAGCGGGTCGCCACACTGCAAATTTGTGGTAGCCCGCTTTTTTGTCTTTAAGGGCGCCCGAAGAGTTCGAATATTGACGAGATCGCTCGGGCATATAAATAATGGGATATAAGATCGTTTGATCTTTTTCGAACTTC
>JADYYD010000180.1 GCA_020853845.1 Candidatus Melainabacteria bacterium | reverse complement strand
GGCTGAGGATAGGGTTGTTGTGGCGACTGTTGAAACGGCGCCGGCTGTTGAAACAGCGGCGGTTGTTGAAATTGCTGCTGTGGCTGCTGATACTGTTGTGGCGGCTGTTGATAGCTTTGTTGAACTTGCGGATATTGCTGTTGATATTGCGGCTGTTGTTGATACGGCTGCTGTTGCTGATATTGCGGCTGTTGCTGATATTGCGGCTGTTGTTGATATTGCGGCTGTTGTTGAAACTGAGAATACCCTTGCGGTGACTGCTGGTAATTCTGGGACGGTGAATATGCACCACCAGCAGTATCACCCCTGTTGCCGAAAGCCCCCTCACCACCAGCCAATTCTGTCAAAGATTGCTTCAGCCCTTCCACATCCCCGGGCGCTCCGGAAGTTTTGTTTATGAAATTGCCATTCGCATCGAAAATGATCAAAGCAGGAATGCCGTTCATGCCAAACTTTCGAAGCAGAGCCTTGCCGCCCGGGTCATCCGCCTCCAAATGAACGCTGACAAATCGTGCGGACACCCATTCTCCGAGTGCTTTGTTCTTAGATAGTTTCTCCAAATTGCGGCATGGTCCGCACCACGGCGCCCCAATTTCGACAAACAACAATTTGTTTGCATTCTTCGCTTCCGCAGCGGCAGCGGAAATGTCGTGCTTCCAGTCAATCCCGGCGGCAAGCGCACTCATTGAAGTCGCCTGAAAGACAAAAAACAGAAGGAGGAATTGGTGAAATCGCATAGGTATTTAATACCCATTCCCCTTCGAAATGTCCATTCCAGGCACTTAGTCTGAAAAAGGTCCAGAAATTAGAGGAAAAGGTCGCATAAAGGGAACAAAACTAGGGTTACCGACTTCAGTTTTGAAGGTTCATTATGAGCGACAGCACCGCGAAACGTCACCCGTGCCTGATTTTGAGACGGACAGGATTTGCAGGCTTGCTCCTGGCAAGCTATGTCATTGCCGCTCCGGAGGGGAGCCTCTCCGCATTCGCCCAGTCCGAGGCGAAAATGTCTCAAATGCTGAACCAGTTTGAATCCGGCAAGCGCCAAACCTACACGACCGGTGGACGTTCGATGGGTCGCGCCAGCGGGATGCCCGGCTATGCCAATATGATGGGCGGCGGGCGCCCAAGCAATATGGGTGGCTACGCGGGTATGGGAAGCCGCGGCAGCAGTTATTCAGGAATGGCAAGTCGACCCAACAGTTATGCCGGAATGGGCGGCGGCGGCAGCTCGCAAATGATGCAGTTGATGAAACAAAAACTCTCTCGAATGCAGAGTGGAGGAGCAGGCGCAGGTGGTGGAACGCTTATGCAGTTAATGCAGCAAAAGCGCTCAGGGATGACACCAAATACGATGCCCGGCATGGGCGGTGGCTCTGGTCCTGGGATGGGCATGCAGAGCGGTCTGTTCGCAAAAATGATGCAGCAGGACGCGACCTTCAACAAGAATATGCGCAGACAACAAATGTCTCACGGCATGGGAATGAACATGGGCCGCATGGGCGGCATGGGAATGGGCATGCCGGGAATGGGAATGGCGCGGACGGGGTCCGGCATGTCCATGAGCCGCTCAGGAATGGGAATGCCCACAAATATGTCGGGCGGGGCGGGAGGAATGTTCAACCGAATGGGACAATCAAAAGCCGCTCCAAAAGTCGGCTCACCCTTCGCGTCCAAAGCGGCTGCTCCTGCAAAATCAGGGCAACTCAGCGATCTTGAAAAACAAATGGAGAGCCAATACGGAAAATAGTCCGGATGAGCAAATTCGAAAAGTGCCCCTGCGCGAGCAAGTCGCTCTATCATAAATGCTGTAAACCATATCACGATGGAACCCTTCCGAAAGACGCGTTGCATCTGATGCGATCGCGGTATGCTGCGTATGCGCTTGGACTGGCCGATTACATCATTGATACCACCCATAGTGACCATCCGGAATTTACGAAAGATCGCAAAAGTTGGAAAGAAAGCATCGAGTCGTTTTCGAGTTTGACGAAATTCGATCATTTAACGATCGATGAGTTCGTAGATGGAGATGAAACAGCGACTGTCACCTTTACCGCCCACCTGCGTCAAGCCGGTAGTGATGTCAGTTTTGGAGAGAAAAGCTCGTTCGTGAAAGAGAATGGCAAATGGTTGTATAAGTCCGGAGAGATATTTTCGCAATAGAATTTGACGAGATGAAAAACACTGCGCTCAACATCGAAATTCCGGAGGAGCTTCTAACCGACGCTGACATCGCAGGGCGCGCCATCAGAATTGCGCGCACAAATTGGCTGCCTCTGTTGCGATTCTTTCTTCCTCAAGCGATTGCATATTCGATAGCCACAACTTGCCTTGTCGAGGACTTCTCAGACAGTGGCATGAATATACCTGATTCGGTGAGGTATTGGGCAATCATTGCAGGATTTACTCTCATGCTCTTCTCTCTCTGGGAGTGGGGAATACGATCGTATGCTCTCATTCACGCCCTTACGAAAGGAGATGGCAATCTCGATAAATCTCTCGAGGTCGCGCGCACGAACATGTGGCGATGCCTCGTCATCATGGTGCCGGTCTTTCTCTCGGAAGCTCTGATTTACGGCATGCTGGCGGCAGGCATTTTCTTCAGCAAATTAGCTGGAGCAGTCGAGAGCAGCGAGCTGGACCCATCCGGCATCATTGCAGGTATTTTAGTCATCATTCCCTTGCTGCTCACAGTTCCACTTTCCGCAGTGATCAACGCTAACGTTTTTTATCTAGCGATTGTCGCCATCGAAGAATCATCGCTGTTGCGCGCCTGCGGACGTTTCTTCCAATTAGCATTTCACCATTTCAAATATTTCTGCGTCTTCACTTGTCTGCTTGCATCTATCTCTTTGCTCTCCCAGACTGCAGTCGGCGCTCTCGCTTCCCTAACCGCGCTGATTCCGAAGAGTCCGCTCAGGTTGATCGCCGATATCGTAATCGCTGTAACGCTTTTTCCACCCACTGATGCCTTCATCAGTGCCGCAACTGCAATAGGCGTCGTTTGTCTGTACAAGCAACTGTGCAATCGGCGGGAAGGTCGAGATATTCTCGACAAGCTCGAAAAACTTCAGCAAAGCAGCGCGGCTTCTTGAATCACTTTTTCAGTTCTTCTTCCGGATACTCAATCCATCCCGACTTCTGCTCTTTCGGCAGCCCTGCCGCAATTTTCGCGTAATGCTCGCGCAGGCGCGCGCTCTCTTTCACTTTGCCAGTCATATCCCATTTGGCAAACAACAGTTGAATTGCGTGCGGCTCTTTTTTCAGATTCTTATATATAGCAAAACCCCTGTCGGCTTCCAGCCCCGCATCTTTTGAACGACCCTGCATGTCGAGGATGGCACTTTTATAGAAGCGCAGATTTGCCGCCTTCAAGCTATACTCGCTGCCGATCGCGCGCCGGCGCTTCAAATCAGCCAGCCCCTGGTCGATCACCTGCTCTGCTTTCACCCATTCTTTTTGATCTCGGTAAATCTGATAGAGCATATCGATGCACATCATTGTTTGTGGAATCTCTGTATCATTCGTTTCTCTGTAGGACTCGAGCGCTTTTCGCAAGGTCGGCTCGGCTTTTTTGAAGTTTTTGTCCGCAAAAAATTCTCTGCCTCGCACTAAAAGACTCGGTTTGATCGAACGATGATATTGGTTTTCTAAATTCCCCTGCGATCTTCTCAGTGTGTGAATGGCATCTTCCTTGCCTTGCTTGTGAAGTGCATTCTCGAGTTCGTGACGCAGCGCGATCAATATCTCCGGATCGAGCGCCTTAGCTTTGATGCCTATCGCATTGCCCCTGGACAACATTTGTTCGGCGAAATCCCATTGATTCGTAGATTCATAAACGCGCCCGAGCCACAAATAAGACTGTGCTTGCATTGCATCATTGTTCTCGCTTTGCGCCTGTTTCAGCGCAGCCTTCAAATACTCTTTGGCTGCATCAAAATTGCCGGTCACGTGCGCATGGCGTCCAGCGGTCATGAGTTCTGCCCAGGTGGGGGCAAAGGCATAAGCCGGCTGAAAACAGACCAGCAGCGCGGCAGCAATCAAAAGTGACAACAGGCGGCGGCGAAACATAGGCGTAATAGTACAGCGCAATCCTAATATATGTACCGATTGAGAGCCTGGCGACCGGGAACGCAGAACCAAAACCCAAGCCAGTTGGACGATACAGGAATTTTGCCTGGCGGGGGTTGACAAAACGAGACGACCGGTCTAATAATAGCAATGTAGACGACCGGTCTAATCTTTCCGGAGGCAAAGAAATGAACGTCAAAGCAATCACAAAACAAGATACGAGAAAAGCTTTGATCGACGCCGGTGCCGAAGTGATGATCGAAAAAGGATACACAAATTGCGGCATCCAGGAAGTACTTTCCCTGGTCGGCGTTCCGAAAGGCTCTTTCTATCATTATTTCGACAGCAAGGAAAGTTTTGCTCTCGCCATCATCGAAGAATTCGACAGAGATTTTCTCTCATTTTTGATGCCGATTCTCGGCGACAAATCACAATCACCAAAAGAAAGACTGCGCACGTTTTGCACCGCAAAACTCGAATGCATGCGGGCGGCGAACTGCCGCAAAGGATGCCTGATCGGCAACCTGAGCCAGGAGATGTCGGATCAAAGCGAAACGCTCAGACATGCGCTCTCGGAAGTGATGACAAAGCGTCTGAACATTTTTACCGAGTGCATCGAAGAAGGTCAAAAGCTCGGCGAATTTACGCCAACCATAGATTCAAGAATACTTGCAGACTTGTTCCTATCAAGCTGGGAAGGAGCAATGATGCGAGCAAAGACAATCAAAACTTTAGAGCCGCTGGAAGTTTTCATCAATTTGATATTCGAGTTGGTTCTCAAAAAATAATCACGCAAGCCGAACACACAGAGGTAAGCCAAATGCTATTCAGTCTCACATCCAAAGCCAGATATCTTCTTGCAGGCAACCCGGACGCGCCGGTTCAGTTACTGGAAGAATACGCAGAGTCTCTTGATGCGCACATCAGAGCGCGTGTTGCCGAGAACCCTAAGACCCCGCTCAGGCTGCTGATTAAGTTCGTCAACGATGCAGACGAGAACGTTCGCATCAGCCTCGCCGCCAATCCGGTTGTAACGAAAATTCTGCTTTCCGCTCTTGCCGAGGATGCGCATCCCGACGTTCGCTATTCTCTGGCTGAAAATCCGGCGGTACCGTATTCGGTGCTTCAAAAATTGCGTGCCGACGAAAACCCGTACATTGCCGATCGCGCAGAGAAAACAATGGAGAGAACTGAGCGTTCATACACGCCAAGCACATTCAGATTCCAGGCAGCATAGTGACATAATTACAGCCAACAATTCGAACATAACCAGGGAGAACATCATGACATTGACTCAGCAGCAACCACAAACCGCAAGCGCCAAGAGAGTCGCAGGAAAAGTCGCATTGGTAACGGGCGGCTCGCGCGGTATTGGGGCGGCAATCGCGTTGCGACTGGCGGAAGAAGGTGCCACCGTAGCGGTTAACTACAACAGCAACAGAAGCGCTGCCGACCAGGTCGTTCGCCGGATCACCGAATTGGGCTCCAGGGCGGTGGCGATTCAAGCAAACGTATCGGCGGAAGATGAAAGCGTGAAGCTCGTCGAGGAAATCGCAAGAACCTTCGGCAAAATCGACATTCTCGTCAATAATGCCGGTGTGCACGAAGCCGCTGTCGTCGACAAGATTACGCCGCAGCAGGTCGACCATCTCTTCGGGGTCAACGTAAAAGGTGTGATTGCCACCACCGTCGCTGCGCTGAAGAATTTCTCCGACGGCGGGCGCATCATCAACATCTCATCCGGCGCAGCGCGCGTCGCTATGCCCGGCATGAGCGTCTACTCCGCGACCAAAGCGGCTCTGGACACCCTTACCCGAGTCTGGGCACAAGAGCTTGGCGCCCGCCAGATTACGGTCAATGGAGTCGCTCCCGGCACCACTGTTTCGGACATGTACCAGGCCGCGGTTGATCCTGAGATGGAACAGGCCTTCATCGAAAAAACCGCACTCAAAAGAATCGGTCAACCGGACGATATCGCTGCAGTGGTCGCGTTCCTCGCATCCGATGATGGCCGCTGGGTCACCGGTCAAACCATCGCAGCCGACGGCGGCCTCAATATCTAAGTTGCAGGAATCGCAGCGGAACTTACCTGGTAGTCGCTTTTCCGCCGAACACGCTGTAGTCGAAAGTGAAAAGAATTTCGACCGGATCGGGAGCGCCTTTGGGAAGCGGCGCAAACGGCGAGGCAGTCTTCACCGCTGTCATCGCGGCTTCGTCCGC
>JADYYD010000179.1 GCA_020853845.1 Candidatus Melainabacteria bacterium | reverse complement strand
GCGCGTCTTCTATTGCTGCTCACATTCATAAAGGAGCCAATAATGAGTTACCATCACAAACAGCTTGAACAAGTTAAACAAGTCGAAGGGCAAGGTTCTTCCGGTGGCGGTTTTGCTGAAGCCTCGATTCATGAGCTTATGGGTGATTTGTCGAAGAAATACGGCAGCACCGGGCAGTCTCTTGATCATGGTAGCGGCAATGTCATCGGCGAAATGGGCGGCGGCAATTTCAAGAAGGCTGACGCAGGAAGCAGCACCATCAATAGTCTTGAAGGGCAGTTAGGCGGTTCGGAAGGAAACGCCATCTATCATAAAAAACTTGAAGCATTGTCGGGTGAGGCTGGTGACGTAGCGAACAACCTCCGCGCCGCTATCGGCGAAGGCAACGCCATCTTGAAGAAGATGGAAGGTCAAGGAACCGGCGAAAGAGCAGCGGTACTCGGAAAGAGAGCCGTGGAAAAAGAAATGTCCGGCAGTGGAGATGTGCAGCAAGGTTCGATGGGGCAAGGTCTAAAATACGCAGAAAAACTGCAACAACAGCCAAGCTTGGAAAATCGCGCCCTCTTGTACGGCATGGCCGCATCAATGGGACCAGTGGGCTGGAGCGCGATAGTTACGGCTGAAGCAGGAAGACTGGCTGACAGATTGCAATCTAGAAATGAAGGACATTCCGGCATGGGTGAAGCGATTGCTCAGCGCAGCAAAATGCTCAATAGCTATAAATTGAAAGACTATTAAGCAGACCTGGCTCCCAAAGAGCTGATTTGAATGATGTCGGAGGAAGGAAACATCAATCTCTGAAAGGGTTTGTTTGAGAACGCAGAAGGCCGCGCACGGAACCAGCACCAGGCGCGGTGTTTCTGCGTTTAGAAGTATTGGCAGGCGAAATTTTGCTGCAGTCGAAATTGAATTCCGTCGAGCTGTACGCCGTCGAAACTGAATTCCATCGAACTAGCTGCCGCGCTTGCGCGTTTTAGGCGGCTGCGCTTCACGCTCCATTCGCCAGACGTTCTCTCGATCGGCAATGGTGCGCTGATTTTCAGCGGTGTTTTCGATGATTCTTCCGTTCAACCCGCGTATGTGAGTCGGTTTGCCATCGGGACCAGGTTTGTGTGTTTTGTTGATCATGTCCTGATCGTATTTTTTGATTGCCTCGTACAGTTGAGGCGATGTGATCGCGAGCAAACGACGATCGCCGACTTCTTTCGGATTGCCGGTTTCGCCGAGTCTGAATGCGGACACTGCCTCTGCGTGCGTCTCTAACGGCGAGTCGTTATACGACGTCATCGGCGTGACTTTGGCACGATCCCGCATTTGCTTTTTCGTTATTGTTGTAACTCCGTCTTTCGGTGGTTTCGCACCAGCCCAATCCCATTTGTCTTTAGTTTCGTTGTACTTCCAGGGATTATTGTTTTTGTCCAAGAAAACATCGCCGTGTTTTTTGCTCCACGCCCATCCCATCGCTGCAGCTATCTGCCGCCCTTCGCGAGATGCTTTAGGACTGGTGATGTCGTCTTCACCGATACCTAGACGTTGTTCGTGGTGCCCGAGTTCGTGGTAAAGCACTCCTTCGACGCCGGTGAAGCCGTTGAGGTGCTGTCTTGTCAGAGGTAATATCGTCAACTCACCGTTGCGGGCATCCTGGCGCGCACCATTGCTGTGACACGCGCAACTGCCTGCATTATGTGGTCCGTCTTTTGTGGTTCCTTCATAGTGAGCATAGGAAGTGGCATTATTTTCGTCAGGCCGAATAAACCACATTTTCATGCCTTTATAATCTTCGTGGTTGGTATTGCGCAAGACTTCTTGCAATACCTTCAGCTCAGCTTCGGTGGGAACACCGGCATGCAGTTTTGCAGTTTCCGGCTTGCTCTTATCGCGGTCGTCATTTGGCATCCACTCGCCTGGTTTTGCAAAGAGGACATTGAACTCTTTGCAGATTTCTTCTTGCAGTTTATTGATGCGCTCGAGCTGTGGTGTCTGCTCAACTTGCTCGGTGCCACCATCGGGTTTGAATTTGAATTGACCGAATTCAGTCAGCGATACGGTGCCGGATTTGCGCTCCCCGGTTTTTGCATTTGTCCAATTTTTTCCGTCGCCTGTCCACTCACCATTTTTGTCGGAGAATGCTATCGGCACACCTTGCTTGTTTCTCGTCACTGTGAAATTATCACCGGCCGCATTGGTCATGGTGCGCGTTACGTTGCCGTCAGGCGAGAACGTTGATTTCAGCCCGTAGTCGTTGTTTGTAAAAGTGTAGTTGCCTTTGCCGTCGATCGAAACTTCGCCGCGCCGAGTGCGGAAGTTCGGACCGTCGGTTCTCCAAGTGTTGCCACCATCATCCGATTTCCATTCGCCCAGATGATCGCGAACAAACGATGGCTTTCCATCCAGTCCATAGCGTATCTCGACTTGCGTGTCTTGTCGCGCGCCCGTGCCTGATATTCGTGTACGCTCGACGCGGCTGACATCGGATGGAAGTATATCGCCGCCTTTTCTGAATCGCGAGGCGTCCATGGGAGCGCTGGCTCCAGGTAAGACCTGATCAGGTCTTGCCGCACCTTTATTTTGAACGGTCGGATTGAGCAGTCCTTTGAGATCCGAGCCGCTGAATGATAAGTCGAAATTGCCGAATGCTGCAGGAATGTGTTCGCTCAACAGCCTGGCATTCATCTGACGGAAAAGATCGAGTGTTTCCTCTGGCTTGGCAGTCAGACCTACTCTCGACGCCTGGTCGGTGCCGGCATCTGGAGTTGTTCTGTCTTCGGTGCGTTCGGCAACTTGCTGCCGCCGAGGAGGCACTTCTGGCTGAGCCGGAGAATCTGCAGTCATCGTGCTAACCGTAGTAAGGACCGCATTAAGCGGGGGATCGGAAAAGCTGGAATCACCTGTCCGAGGCGAAAGCTTTCGGACTATGCCGCCATGGAGGGCGGATTTGGATGCATGGGTATGGAGAGAACTGAATTTGCATATATCAGTATATACAGGCGGCGTGACGAGATCGTGAACACACCTGATGCCTTGTTGCACAAGGGGTTACGGATTTAATGAATCTGGTTGGCTGTCGCTGGGGGCTGCTCGGGGGCATCATTAATGCTCATTTCAAACGTGCCGAGTTTCGGTCTCTTTCCGAATCGGCATCGAAGTCATAAGCGATTGCCTGCGCGGCAGAAATCTTCGCCGAGTTCATGGTTTTCTTCACAAGTTTGCTGGTTTTTTCGTCAAACGCATAAACTGTTCGATCATTACCTTTCGGCTGAGATCCGTCGGCATTTTTTGTCGTGAAGAAATAGGATGATCCATCGAAGTACCACTTGTCCATGATTGGCGGAACCTCTTTCGATTTTTCGTCCTCGGCAAGCACAAGCGTTCCCTTTTTGAGATCGAAAACGGACACGCCTGTCTTGGTCTCAGTTTCGTGAATGCTGAACAAATGATTTTTGTCTTTCGAAACGAAGAACGTGCCGCCGCCTAGGTTCCAATGCTTGCCGGCGTCGTTGATTAGTACCAGACGCCCATCATAATCGCCGAGTTTTACAAAGCAATCATATCCGGCTGGTAGTATCGCATTCGGTGCAAATAATCCGTTCGAGCCACCGAGCGGATTCATATCATCAAAATATTCGCATGTCACTTGCTTCCCTTCTTTCGCCAGCCAAATCCAAGCGCGGCAATAGCGCGGATTGGAAAGTTTTTCGTCCGGGCGCTTCACTTGTTTTGCATCAATGGCGACTTTGCCGAGCTGTTTGTGAGACGATGAAACTTGCGACGCCGGATAATCACTAGCGTTGAAAGGCTTGGGCGCTGCGGCAAGCGCTGGCGAGTGTATGCAAATCTGAGCCATGAGCATCAATTGAAGTGTGGCGAGGCTTAATTTTATTTTTGCTGGTTTAAACACTTGCTTTCTCCGGAGACTTAAATTTATTTGCCAAATTAAGAGTATCATGATGGCTATGTCGCGATTTCAAAAGTCTAGGTTGCTAGCCCTGACACTATGCTGGTTGTGTGGCGCATCTGCGGTCGGCAAATCGTTCACTGGATTTGCGCTCGACGAGCAAATGGTAGTTGGGCGGGTGATGCCCGATACCCCTGCTCAGCGGGCGAACATTATGCCCGGAGACAGAATTGAATCGGTGAATGGTGTTGCGACAAGCGGGAAGAAGCTTCAGCAAGTCATAGACATGATTACGGGGCCTGCAGGTACTCGCGTTACGCTCGTTATCAATAGAGGCGGAAAGCGCTATCAGTGTGCTTTGGTGCGTGCGCTTTCAGAAACGGCAATCAACGAGGCAGCGGCAAAGGAGCAGAGAAGAAGCGGCGTATACACAGGCTTGCAGATTGACGACGGCAATCGCGTAGCTTCTGTAGACGAGCACTCGCGTGCGTGGATTGCTGGAATCAGAGCTGGTGACAGAATCGAATTCATCAACAATGTCGATGTTCGCCAAGCGAGTACTGATGATGTTTCCTCCGAGGTGGTCAATCCAAATGGTGGCGCGTTGTTTCTTCGAGTCGCGCGCGCAGAAACACGTTTCAACGTCATATTGTCCGGTGGGCCCAAGCCGACGGAAGCGAAGGTGCAGCCGGTCGATGCCAGAAACGTCACTGTTCCAATTACGCCTGCACGAGAAATAAAGACCATCGTACCGATTGAAATTTTTCGTCGTTCGCAATTCACAGAAAGCATCGAGAGGCAAGTCCGGCAGGCTCTGGCTAAAGTTCCGGCGCGCATTCAAGAAGCTATCAAACAAGCTGGCATAGCAGTGCTGATTGTGCCTGATGTGCTGACTGCGCAACCGCATCTGAATGTGGAAAAACCAAGAGGCTATCACCACGGCGGTGGTTATGACAACTGCGGCGGATTGTTTTACTCACGTGATAAAAAGGTCTATATCTGTGAACGGCTATCTTATAACAACAGTCCTCTGAGAGAAAATTGGTATGTGGGCTCGACTGCGCTGCACGAAATGGGCCATGCGTACGACCACACGGGCGGGTTTTCGAAATCGGATGGATTTATCAAAGCGTACGAAGACGACGGAAAGTATTTGGGGAGCGAGCAACGAAAAAAGTTCGAGTATTTCTTGCAAGAGAACGATGATGGGCGCTCCGAGATGTTCGCGGAACTTTTTCTGGCCAATGCTTCGCCGAAAGAAGATGCAAGCGCTTCGGATCTGAGCAAAGCCTTTCCGCGGTGCACGCGTTATGTCGGCGAATTGATCGGCAAGATTCAATAGTCGTCGAGCTGGACTGCAAGTTGCGACGAGTTGTCGAGTAAAGGGCGGCTCGCTTGAAAACCGGCTGGGAAGTCCACTGCCACAGGCTGTTACTACTGCCCGGCCAGGCATGCTATAAAGCAATGACTATGCCGTCGAAGAAGTGGGGGATGTCACAGATTCGCTCGACGAAAACCGCCGCAGTTGCCGGACTTGTTTTTGTATCGACTCTAGCCGTGCATCTCTGGCACCAGATTGGGCTTTTTCAAGACAAACTGACGTTTCTTTGGGATGGGCAAGGCTATCTGGAGACGTGCCAGTTTGCCACCAGAATATTGTTGGCGCTCATGCGCGGCGATGCGGCGACGGCAAGCTCGATTTCAAGCAGCGTTGAATTCGTAAAGCACATTATGAATGATGGTCCCGTTCATACATTTGCTGCAGCAAGTGTGTTTGCGATTTTAGGACGCATACCGGAATATGGCGACTGGCAAGTGTTTGCAATATTGAACGCTTTGATCCAAGCGCTTTCCGCGCTCTTGCTTTTTATTTTGACTTGGGAGGTAACCGGCGCTGTCTGGTGGTCGCTGGGTGCAGCACTGTTATTCGGAATTTATCCCGCCTCGATTGTCGCATCAGGCAGATATTTGACGGAACCATATGTGGTGCTCTGCCTTTTGCTATTTACTTTTCTTGCCACACGCACGTCGATTGCACTGAAACTATTTGCAGGAATTTTTGCTGGTTTTGTCGTCCTTTTAAAGGCAGTGCTCGCACCGGCTGCACTGATCGCTGCCGCAGTCGCCGGTTGTTTTTCCAGTAAGGGAAAGCGTCTTGAAACAAAGCGCAGAGCCTTGCAGATTCTTGCTCTATTTGCAGGTGTCTTGATAGCGCTCTTTCCCTGGTTCTTCTTTACAAAATCGGCGACAGGAACAGGTCTTTTCTACACGCCTCGAACGGCAGATTACATTGCTTGCGTCAGTCTTGATGTCGGAACCGATGCGTGGTGTACCTATCCGCAGTCCGAATTCGTTACTTCCATGATGGCGGCGAAAGATCCTCTCTCGAGCCGTTTGATATTTATTGCGGAGCATATTCCTGAACTGGCAGCGATTACGATAAGGAAGATCGGCAGGCTTATTGCACATCCCTGGAACGATCCACGCCTGCCCGTATTCGGTTTTATTTCAGTAGAGGCACAGTATTTCCTGCACCGGTGCATTATTGCGCTGGCTCTTTTAGGCATAAGCGTTTGCTTGTTTAAAAATCGCTGCAGTCCATATAAGCGATTGAAATCGCAAAACCGGCGCCTTGTGCTGACCTGTTCTCTAATTTTTGTCGCTGGTCACTTTCTTTATCTGCTCACGCAAGCAATGGGACGCAACAACTACACAATGCTTCCTTTTGTGTTTCTCTTTTCCGTGCTTGGAATGCGGGCGGCTGTTTCATTTGTATTGCGCAGCTTCAGTGAACGTTCAAAACAGGCGCAACCGCAGAAGCGAAAACAGGTTCTTCTTGGAGCAGCTATCGCAGTGATGCTGGCATTCTTCACATGGTTGATCTGCACTACGGAAAACTTAGGTTTGCCCTGGGTCGGATTTGAAGAAAAGACGATTATTCAACCCGGAAAGTCAGTGGAGATTGCTTTTGATGTCTCGACGCTCAAAAGAAATAAGACTGACAACACGGTTTTCATATTTGTCGATGCGGACAAGCCGGTCGAGAGTGCGGATGTGTTTATTAATGATGTACCGCATGGGAAGGGCATTGTTCCAATTGGAAGGTTCTGTTCGGACTGGTATGCGCAGTGCAGATTTCTAGCCACTCATGCCAGAGTGTTGCGCATTCCTCAGTCTGCTCTTCGCCAGTGGAGAGCGATGCCGGTGCCACTGAATATGGTGAAGCTGGATGGTCCGAACAAATTGAAATTGGTAAACAGCGGCAATCAACCAATCACTTTATTTGGTGCGTGCATAAATCGCGCTTTCTTGCCGGCACCTCTCGCACTTGCCTCCGACTATATGGTAAACACTGCGGACAGTTTGGAGATGCGAGTGCCGCAGCGCATCGCGCCTGATGGTGTCAGTTCTTCGGCGGACAAAATTCCTTATGGTTTGAGTTTTGTGGTGGCGTCAACCTCAGGAGAACGGTCATCGGAAACTTCTTCGGCACTGGAAATTAAGCCTGCCTCCACAAGTAAATCTCTCGCATCAATAGATCTATCGAAATTTCCAAAGGACTCATTGACACCGGATGGTGTGTTGTCTATCAGTTCGCGCATGGCAGCGAAACAAGGAGCGCTGATCGCGCGGGTAGAAATACCTGAAATGCCGAGTGGAAACCATCTCAATATTTCTGTTCGAGGCAAAGCAAAATTGCTTTCCGGTGATGGACGGTTTGGTATTAAGGTTTCGCTCGAGCGCAAAAATGGACAGCCCCTCGTGCCCTTTAACCTGCCGGACCACCTGATCGCCAGTGGCAACGAATGGAATTCGTTTGAGATAAGAGATTCGATTCCGATGGATTTTGTTGATGGGCGTGTCACTGCACTAAGTATTGAACTTTTTCCTGTCCCTGTTTCACAAGGTAAATACAGAACATCGACGACGGAAGTTTTGATTAAAGACCTGAACGTTTCCGCCGAGATTGATAGCTCGATTGTAGTCTCTGGACGCTGAACTCTGCCTGGTTTCAGGGGATTGTCCAGATTTGCCGGGTTGCGTATATATACGAACATCCGAAGGTCCGTTTTCAACGCTTTTCCGATTCACGCCACGTGAATCGGCCCTCCTCTTCGCACTAAAACCAAATTTCAAACTCTCCTATTTTGGGGATTAACGCATGACGTCTGAGCTTTTAGAAATTCAAGATAATAGTGGAAGCACTGAGTTCCTGCGGTCTCTCAACTTGTTGGACTTGCATGAGTCGGCACGAGAGCAAAGAAAGCTGCATCCGACCAGTTCCAGTGTGAGTGTTCGACCGGGCGCAGGAAATCTGCCACCGCGTTCGACCGAACAAAATAGTGACGTGCTCGATTTTTCGGTGCCGACGTTTTCTGGCGAACTTTGCCGGGTCGAGGATGCAGACGCTGCTGTTGCAAGACCGGTCAATAGATATGAAGCCGAAATTACACAACAGGTCGCAGAGCTCGACAGCGAATCGGCCTTCACTGCGTTTACTAAAAATGCGCTGGTTCGTGATGCTGACAAATATCCGCCTACTCGCAACGAGGCTTTAGGCACCACCACTTACACAATCGAGCAATACGGCATGTCGGATCGCGACCTGCTGCCGGGCCGGAATGAGGCAGCGCATTATAAGCGGCTTGTCACCATCACTGTCCCCGATGCAGCGGATTCCCTCGACGATTGCCGATTCGAATATCAAGATCGCCAGCAAATTGAAGAGAAAGAATTCAACGATCTGGTGTCACGTGCAAAAATGCGCCAGGTGGAGACGTCCTTTGCGGAGGCGGGCGACGCTAAGTTGTCGCGTCCTGAAGACATCTCTTTCTACACGCATGGAATTCGCACCGCTGCTGTTAGCTCTGATTTCCAGGCTCTTACACTGCAGTTGACACAGGGTTTTTCCGTGATAAATGTTGATTGGAAGTCTACTCCGCGTTCTGAGGAGAAGGTGGGGCTGTGCGAAGCCTACAATGCGGAGCGCAAGGGCGCCGCGGAATCGTATGGAAGATTCGAGAAAGCGCTTGATGCCGCTATCGGTCACATTGGTGCAGAACATACAAATATGATTGCGTTCAGTCATGGCTCAATGTTCGATACCAGATATTTGCACCACCGGAAGGCGTCCGGCGCACCACGGCTCAATCAGGTCATTTTCAGTCACGCCGATGTGCCAATTGCCACTATGCCGCAACCAGATGCTGATGGAAAAGTCGACCCGGCCAATCAGTTATACTCCCAGACTGCCAGGAATACATTTGTGATTGGCAGCGTGGCCGACCTCGCTATGTCCGGCGCTGCCTATAATGATTGTGAGCCGTCGAAGAGTGATAAGTGGGTTGAGCAGTTGAAAGATAAACAGAGAGAAATGGCGAAGCATGCGCGCATTGGCGATGGTGGCAGAGTCAGTCGTAGCCTGGTTGAAGCAAGTGGCGGAACTTATGTTGCAGAGATCATACCGCCGGATAAGAAAGATCCGACCTGTCATTTTGTCAATATGAACGTTGTCTCGACACTAGTGCACCGAGGCAAGTTGGAAAAAGTGGCGCAGAGAGTTTCTGCCGGAAACTAGCCTGGACGCGGTTTTCTTAAAGCTGAGCGCGCTATGAGATCAGCACCGCATATCCCCAGGCCGGGAAGTCGACGAAGAAGCCGCTTTCCGTCAGTTCGAGAAATTTGAGATCATCGCCGCTAGACATGCGGATGTCCACGTCTTTCAGACCCGTCCCTTGCGGTGTTTTTACATAGCACTGTGATTGGTGCCCGGAGTAGTTGACGATGACATAAACCGGCGGTTCGTTTTCCATCTTCCAGGAGAATACGATAAAGCAATCGCTGGTCCAATTGCCGTCCCACGCCTGCGCACACTCGAGCAAGCTCCAATTTCCATTGTGCACCGCCGGTAGTTTAAGACATTCGAGTAAACCGGCGTAGAATTTTTTAATTTCTCGGTCTTCTGCTTCTTTTGGTTTTCGGCGTACGTGGACAGAAACGCGTTTGCGATAGCCTTCAAATTGACCTTGATGCAAAAATCGCAATCCTTGCGAAAAGAAGGTAATCACTGATGCAGCCTTGTGCTGCTCTGGCGAGAAGGTCCCGGCAGCTCTGGGTTCATCATGATTTTCTAAAAACCGCGCAGAACGCTGCTGGTAATCCGAAGCGGCCCAGAAGTGTTCGCGCACAGGGCGCGCTTCATTCATTCTCAGACGGTCGTATAGCCGCTTATCGTAGGTGAAATCGAAGCCCTGCTGTTGGAGATCCCATTCTCTGTCCCAATAGACTTCCGCCATAAAAGTGAAGTCCGGATGCTTCTCTCTTATGGTGGCAATGGCAGTCGGCCAGAACGGCTCGATGTCTATACCCCAGGTTCTGGAGAAAACATCAGGCAGGACAAGCATTGCCATATCACAGCGCAGACCATCGCATGTGGTGGCAATTTTTGAAATCTCAGCAAACATTGCCTCCCGGAATGCCGGGTTGCCATAGTTGAGCTGAAGCGTATCGGGCCAGCCGTCGAAGTACGGATCGCGCCCGTGTGCAAAAATGCGCTCCTCGACGCGCAAGTAGTTTTGCGGTGCACTGGCGATTGCATTTTCGTCACCCTGAACAAAATATTCGGGATGTGTTTTTACCCAGCCGTGATCGATCGCGGTATGATTTGGCACCAGATCAAGCATCAGCTTCATACCGCGCTGATTTACGCGGTCTTTCAAACGCAAGAGGACATCAGGTGTTCCAAAGTTGGCATGCAGAGAATAGTCGGTTACGGCAAAACCGGAACCGCAAATATCGTCGTCTGTCAAATCTGGAATGTCGGCTTTGAAACCATCTTTCCATCCCGGATGATTGATTGAGATCCGGCGGCCGGCTTCGCCAGTTTGCCACACGCTCAAAAAATAAACCCAGGCAAAACCTTGCTCAGCCAGTTCGTCGAGGACCGAATCTGGAACGTCATCCAAAGTGGCTTGACGTCCGAGTTGGTTCGACAGCTCCGTAAGCCAGACACGGGTATTGACCTGAAATAGCGTTGGATTCGTTTGCAGGACCTTCAAATGATCGCGAGTTTTCAACCCTGCTGCTTTCACTTTTTGCTTTGAGTCCATGCGTGAAAATCCTCTGTATCTTTCAGGTCTAACTTACTGCCACCTCTTCCATGAGCTGGGCAAGCCGTCTCATCGGATGTGGTTCCAACCAGTCGGCGCCACTCATGAGCGCCGTCATGTTCATGAGATTGGCAACAAGTGCAGTCCATCCGGTCTGGTGAGATGCACCAAGTCCGGCACCATTATCGCCCTGGAAATATTCGTAGAACAGATATAGATCTTTCCAATGCGGATCGTTCTGGAATTTTTCGGTGCCGCCATAGACCGGCATTTTTCCGTCCTTGTCGCGCTCGAATATGCTGCAGATGCGGTTGATGATGTCTTCCACGCATTCATAAAGTGTGTGCATCTTGCCCGATCCTGTTGGATATTCGATTTTGAAATCATCGCCGTAGTAGCAATAGTAGTTGATCAGCGAGCGAATCAGAAGGAAGTTGACCGGCATCCAGATCGGTCCGCGCCAGTTGGAATTGCCACCAAACATGCCGCTGTCAGACTCGCCTGGAACATAATCAACTCTGAATTCGACGCCGTCGACATTCAAGACGAACGGATGTTCATGGTGATATTTCGAAAGGCTTCGAATACCGTATTGGCTCAAGAATTCGTTTTCATCGAAGACGCGTTTCAAGATGAGGCGTAGTTTTTTCTCGTCGCAAACTGCCAGCATGCGTCTGTTTGCGCAGCCGGTCTCAATCGGCAGATGGAGATTGGCGCAAACATCAGATTGACGCTTCAGGAAGTGCTGAGCTTTTTGCAAGAAGCCCGGAACATTCTTCCAGGTTTCTTCCTCAGCAATAACAACCGAACAAAGAGGAAGCAGTCCGACCATCGAGCGAACTTTCAGGCGCATTGCCTGTCCATTGGGCAGGCGCAGGACGTCGTAAAAGAAGCCGTCTTCTTCGTCCCAGAGCTCGTCTCTGTGTACTCCCGGTCTGTCCATTGCGCTGGCAATCCAAACCGTGTGTTCGAAGAACTTGAGAGCAAAGCGCTCATAAAGCGGGTTGTCCTGCGCAAGTTCGAGTGCGATGTTCAACATTTGCTGGCTGAAGAAAACCATCCATGCTGTTCCGTCTGCTTGTTCGAGGTTGCCACCGGTGGGCAGCGAGTGGCTTCTGTCGAATACTCCGATGTTGTCCAGACCCAAAAATCCGCCTTCAAAAACGTTGTGCCCACGCGGATCTTTGCGGTTTATCCACCAGGTGAAATTGACCAGCAGTTTCGAAAACGCATATTTGAGAAAATCGCGATCTCCAACTCCTTCATGCTGCCATTTGTCGAACAGGTATCCCCAGTATGTTGCGAACGCATGCACGGGCGGGTTAACATCGCTGAAATTCCATTCGTATGCCGGAATCTGACCGTTAGGGTGGAGGTAATTACTTTTCAGCATCATTTCGAGCTGAGTTTTTGCAAAGTCCGGATCGACGAGATTGATCGACATAACATGGAATGCGAGGTCCCAAGCTGCATACCACGGGTACTCCCATTTGTCCGGCATGGAAATAATGTCTTCGTTGTTCATGTGGAACCAAGCCGAGTTGCGTATCTGCTGGCCGCCCGGTCCCGACATAGGGAAATGATTGTGCTCGCGCAACCATTGATCGACGTCATAGTAGAAGAACTGCTTGCTCCACATCACACCACCGAGAGCGGCGCGGAATATGGGCATGCGATTTTTGTCCTTGGCGAGAGATTCCGGTACCAGTGTGTTGTAAAACTCGTCCGCTTCATTCAAGCGCTTTTCCATTATTTCGTCGAAGTCTTTCATCGGCGCATCACATTCGGTGCCGCTGAAACGCAGCTTGACGGTTTTCGAGCCACCGGGCGGGATGCGCATCTTGTAATACGCAGCCATTTTTGTGCCTGTCAGCGCTGGATTGACGACGTTTTTCTCGTTGTTGACCACATACGAATTGATCCCATCTTTGACGTAGGGCGTTGCATTCGGCTGGTCCCACAAGCGATCCGTGTTGGTTTCATTTTCGGTGAACAGCAGCGGCACTTCGCTGTCGAAGTAAATGTGATATTCAGACACTGTTTCAGCGTCTTCAGGGAATGCGTATTGCGCGACCGCCATCGAATTCTTGCCTTTCGACAATCCGCGAATCAAAGGCTTGGTTCTCTCCTCGCCCCATGACCAGGTATTGCGGAACCAGAATGTCGGCAAAATGTCTATTTCTGCTTCTTTCGGCCCGCGGTTGTGCGCGGTGATTTTGACGAGCACGTCGTCGGTTCCGGCTTTGGCATATTCAACGAAGACGTCGAAATAGCGATCGTCATCAAAGACGCCGGTGTCGAGAAGCTCATACTCGAAATCGAGTTTGCCGCGCTTTTTGTTTTGCTCGACCAGTTGGTCATAAGGGAAAAGGTGTTGGGTGTATTTGTACAAATACTTCATGTACGAGTGCGTCGGCGTGCTGTCCAGATAGAAGTAATACTCCTTGCAATCTTCGCCGTGATTGGCTTCGGCATTGGTCAGACCATAGATGCGCTCTTTCAGGATCGGGTCGCGGCCATTCCACAGAGCCAACGAAAAACACATCAACTGGCGCTCGTCGCAAATGCCTCCCAGCCCGTCTTCCCCCCAGCGGTAAGCTCTCGAACGTGCATGATCGTGCGGGAAATAGCTCCACGCATCGCCGTTTTCGCTGTAATCTTCCCTGACCGTGCCCCACTGCCGCTCGCTTAGATATGGCCCCCACTTTTTCCAGGGTGTCCCGTTCTCGCGGGCTTCAAGCAGTCGCTGTTTTTCGGCGCCGTTCTTGTCGGAGAGTTTCGTATCAGCCATCACGTCCTGATCCTTGTAGTAGGGGGAAGGGGTGCAGAATGCGCGTGCGTGCGAGCGGCACATCAGCATATATAGGTATATAGATCCATCTTATGCCACATGCGGGATGTCAAACTGTGTTGCCGGGCGGATTAATTTCGGAAGTTTAATTGGTTTTTTCCGCGGTCAACTGAGCGATCTGCTTTTCCAACTCTGCATATTCGTTGGTGAATTCATCAGAAACAGTTTGCCCCGCTTGAGCGTGCGCCTTATTTTGCGGTGTAACTGCGGTGCAACCATTGCCCGCCGTTCGTCAAATCGCGTGTTTCGAAGAGCAAATCCTGATCCGATTCTTGCATGAGAATCTCTGCCTTTCCATTCACTATAACCATGTCTGATTTTGTGCCGGCGACGTTTCTCATGGATGTCACAACCTCCGGTATTGTCGGCGGTGCTTTTGTCCCTTCCTTCTTTTGTTCTGAGAACGCTTCGACCGCGGCCGCTTTGATGAGTTTTGCTCCCATTTTTTTGAGCAAACTGTTGCACGAATACACATCGATGTTGTTCATCTCGCCGTTTATCGCAAACGCGCAACCGAGAACATCCTTCTTCTCGTTGAGCACTTGCGTTAGATCATCAATGTATTGCTTGGTGCATTCTTGCATTTTTTGACTGTCGAGCGTCAAATGCAAGCTCGTTTGCGACTGCGCGTCTTGCATATGATTCAGCGGGACCCCTGCATTATTTGCGCTGCGCGTTTGCAGCGTATCAACCGCCTTCCACACATCATTCTGCGTGCCGCGTCTAGCCGCCATTCTCAGCGGCTTGCTGGAAAGGTAGTGATGAGAATCGGAGAAGGTTCGCTCATCTTCCGCGCCACGCTTGCACCATCGCCCACTCTCGACGCAAAAAGCGTCCATTTGCACAAAGCCTGAATTCGAATTGAGGATCATGTCGTGTTGCAGAGTTCGATCTTGCTTGCCACCTTTCACGATGTCGCCCGATTGAATAAAGACTGCTTCGTCACCATCGTTTTTGATCCGCAGTCGACTTACAGCGCCGGTTTCTTCAATTACGACTTTCTTGTTGTCCAGCGCTTCTTCAAGTGTCATAAACTTAGTTGC